>NZ_JBVVPR010000007.1:0-246671 GCF_055811835.1 Bradyrhizobium sp. WSM4874 | reverse complement strand
CCCCCCCCCCCCCCCCCCCCCCCCCCCCCCCCCCCCCCCCCCCCCCCCCCCCCCCCCCCGCCGCCCGCGGCGGGGGCGGGGGGGGGGGGGCCCCCCCCCCCCCCCCCCCCCCCCCCCCCCCGCGGTTCGACCAGGTCGATGTCGGTGGCGGCGAGCGAAGCCAAAGGTGGGAAGTGGATGGACTACGCAACTTACATTGCCAGCCATCGCTGGCGAACCAATGAGGCGCGCCTACGCGAGCTCGCGTTCGCGCAGGGAAAGTGCCGCCTTTGCGCTGAGCGGGGTCCCCTCGAGGCGCATCATCGCGATTACGACAACCTCGGCAACGAGCGCGACGGCGATCTGGTCGCGTTGTGCAACGACTGCCACCGGAAGGTCACATGTCTTATCCGACGACGCCGCTATCGGCGGCGTGCCCCGCTGCGCGCTGACGTTCCTCGTCTTCGCGACCTGCGCCGCCCCCTCGTCGATCCGACCCGTAAGGACATCTAGATCATGAAGGCCCAATCGATCCGCCTCCGCCTCGTCGGCACCAAGCGCCTCATCATGCACTCCGGGCGCTTGGCCGATCCTCTGGACCCCATCACCAAGGAATTGGCGCGCCTCACTTCGAAGCGGGCGAAGACGGAAGCCGATCACGAGGAGATCGCCCGGGTGGAATGGAATGGCGGGCTCTGGCTCCATGGTGGCCAGCCCTGCATTCCCCTGGAGGCGCTCACGGCGACGTTCGTGGAGGCCGCGAAATCGCGACGGCGCACGATGCAAGCCGAGGCGGGGCTCGTCGTCGACCACAACGCCGTGCTCCGCTACGAAGGGCCGCATGACGTCGACAAGCTCTGGCAGGACAAATGCTTCAGGTTGCGTGTCGGCGTCAATGTGCACGGCGCCCGGACGATGCGGACGCGTCCCGTCTTCGACGACTGGAGCGTGGAGTTCACGGCGCACTACTTGCCCACGTTGCTCGACCGCGACGAGGTCTATGAAACCTACATGATCGCCGGCTTCACGCGCGGGCTCGGCGATTGGCGGCCGCAGAACGGGACCTTCGAAGCGGAGATCATTGACTAGCAGAGATCCCACGGGCGGGGCGTGGCCCGGCGAGGCATGGCGTGGTCCGGCGTGGTGAGGCGAGGCGGAGAGCCCCTTCGGGGGCTCTCCCGATCATCCAAGTTCATTCAATCGAACAGTGAGATTTCAGAGATCCCATGCCTACTAAGCGCAATCAGGCTTCCTCGTTCACGAAACGGCCGTGCCGGTTCAGCTCTCTGGACACGTCGCCGATCGCATGGTGGCGGACGCTGCCTTCCGACAAGCTCCGGGACGCAGAGAAGTTGCTGTTGGTAGTGACCCTAGAGCGGATCGCGCTATTGCGCGGCCCCGCCGAACTCCAGGCAGCTCAGAAGGGCGATGCTGCTGCCGCCATTGCCACGGCCCTCTCGGTCATGCCGATCCGGAAGTTCACACTGGAGGTGGACATTACGATGACGGCGCTACTTCGCTGCGCTGCCGAGGGCGACAGCGCAGCCGCCCTGGTGTTGGCTAACGTGCTCAGCCGTACGGACCTCGACCACGCGACCGAACTGTCCGCCTCGTGGTTCGTGCAACATATCGATCGCTCGCCGCACCGCCGTTCCTTCAGCCCGGAAGAAACGGCATCGCTGACTGCGTTGCGCGAGCGGTACGACGATAAAGCGAACGGAAACTGCGCATGAAGATCCAGATCTTCTCCGATTTACACATCGACGTTCGACCCATGAAGCAGATCACGATCGCGGCCGATGTCGATCTTGTCATCGTCGCTGGCGATACGTGCGAAGGGGCGATAAAGGCTTTTGAGCACCTGCGCCGCATCGTTCCGATGAACATCCCCATCGTCATGGTCCTCGGCAACCATGAGTACTATCGCGGCTTTATCCCTGATGAACTGTCGGCCGCTCGCACGCATGCGCCAGCGTTCAATATTCATCTACTGGAAAACGAAACGACCGTGCTGAGCGGAAAACCGGGTGGAGTTGGGAGCGGCGCGGTTCGTATCATTGGCGCGACACTTTGGACGGACTATCGGGTCTTCGGTGAAGCAAGCCAGGGTCTAGTGATGAACGCATGTGCGGCTGGAATGAACGATCATCGACTGATCGGCTGGCAAAAGCGCCCGTGGCTCAGGTTCAGGCCGCTGGAAGCTGCCCTTATGCACGGCCAGTCGAGAGGGTACATCGAGAGCGTACTGCGAGCCGGGTTCGAAGGGCCAACCATTGTGCTCTCGCATCATGCCGCGCACTGGTCGTCGATTGCTCCAAGGTTTCGTGACGATCATCTCACAGGAGCCTTCTTGTCGGACCTGTCCGCTCTGATCGAGACCTATCGGCCAACAATCTGGGTACACGGCCACGTCCACAATTCATCCGATTATTTTGTCGGTGACACGCGGATTCTCTGCAATCCGCATGGCTACGGGGCAGAGAATCCCAGCTTCGACGGCGCGCTGACCATAGACATTGGCAAGTGACGACCAAACCACGTGCTCTATCTGCAACCAGCGCACACGCGAGTTCCTCCTATGTTGACGCGCTACTTTCGCTTTCTTGATCCTACCCTTATTTCACCCGATCTGGCGCCCCGACTGCGCCGGCTCGCGGACGATTGCGAGCAACTCAAAACCTACGGCATAGTCTCGCCTCTGATGCTGCGGAACGCTCCGCTGCTTGAAAACTGGACCCCGGCGTTGACAACGGAAGGCTTGCATCTGGTCGGCCGGGCGTTCGCTCATCCCGTTCACGGGGACCGAACAGTCATGACCAGTCAACTCTGGTGGGCGGACCCAGAGGGCCACTGGGTGAGAAGCTTGTCTCGCTTTTACCGCTTGGGATCTCCAGTCAACGCCGACGATACTCGTCGTCCCGGCACGACTGTGCACTAGTTTTCAGGGCGAGCCAGCACACGGAGGCGCGCCACCATTGCGGGCCGTACACAATCATCAAGGCAAATTCGCTGCAGCCGAACCTCGCTCGGGTGGCGGACCAATACTCCGGGATGCACGAAATGATCGATCCACACATCGTTTGCACTAACTGCGGAAACGAAATCAAGCTGACCGAATCACTCGCGGCACCGCTCGTTGCTGCTGCTCGGCACCGCTTCGAGCAGCAGCTCGCGGCCAAAGAGATTGAATTCGATCGCCGCGAGGCTCAGATCAGGGAAGCACAGAACCAGATTGCTCGAGCGAAGGTAGAGATTGACGAGCAAGTCGCAGCGCGGCTTGGGCCTGAGCAGGCCAAAATCGCCGAAGTGGAAGCCAGCCGAGCCCGTCAGGTGGTTGCGGTCGAACTTGGTGAGCGCGACCGGGAGATTGCTGATTTGCGGCAACTGTTCGCAATGAACGCGGATAAGCTTACGGTGGCCCAGATGGCGCATGCCGAAACGTTGCGCAAACAGCGCGAACTCGACGACGCCAAGCGTGAACTTGAATTGACCGTTGAGAAGAGGGTCCAGCAAGAGTTGGCGGTCGTGCATGAGCGAGCCAAGATCGAGGCTGAGGACGACCTCCGTTGCAAGGTTTCCGAAAAGGAGGCGCAAATCGCTTCCATGCAGCGTCGGATCGAAGACCTCCGCCGCAAGGCAGAGCAGGGTTCTCAGCAGCTTCAGGGAGAAGCGCAAGAAATCGAGCTGGAAGCATTGCTCCGCTCGCGTTTTCCGACCGATCTGATCGAGGAGGTGCCAAAAGGGGTATTCGGCGGCGATATCGTACAGCGCGTGGTCGGCCCGGGCGGCCAGATGTGCGGCACGATACTTTGGGAGTCCAAGAAAACGCGGAGTTGGAGCGACGGTTGGCTCCCGAAGCTCCGGGACGATCAGCGCGCCGCGCGGGCAGACGTGGCCGCAATCGTTTCAACCGCGATGCCGGAGGGGCTCGATACCTTCGATCTCGTCGGGAATGTTTGGGTTGTCAAACCGCGATTTGCGGCCCCCGTTGCAATAGCATTGAGGCAGGCACTGCTCGGCGTTGCGGGCGTTCGCGCTTGCCAGGAGGGGCAGCAGACGAAGATGGAGCTCGTTTATACCTACTTGACGGGTTCGCGCTTCCGTCACCGGATCGAAGCCATCGTGGAGCGCTTTTCTGATATGCAGAGTGACCTGGATCGCGAGCGCAAGGCGATGACGCGACTTTGGGCGAAACGTGAGGAGCAACTTAGTACCGTGCTGGAGACGACCGTCGGTCTTTACGGCGATCTCCAGGGAATAGCGGGGCGCGCGATGCCGGAAATCGAGTGCTTGGACGTCGTGGCGATCGCCACGTCGCCCGAGCCCCCTTCAGGGTGAGACTTCAACGGGCGTCGCGGCATTCGCGAGCGGGTACGCCGCGTCAGTGCAGACATAGCTCCGTTGACCAGCACGCGAACACAGGCCGTTCCGGCAGCTGCGGCGCCGATGCCCGCACCGCCGGATGGCGCGCCTGGTGGTCCGACCTGCACAAGGCCGGCCACCGATACGGCGGTCAAGGGTCGGCCGACGCGGACCGCTGCGTGCCCCAAGCGAGAAGGAAGGCCCTTCACCCAGCGACCAGCCAAGCGAATGAACAGGACACGGCGCGACGGCGCGTCCGCGACCTCGCGAGATATCTGCGGGCCCATCCCATAATGCCAGGTCGATGTCCGCGTGCACACGTCCGAACCCGACTCGCATCACCTTGGTCGCCTAGCCAAGGACGCGCTCGCTGATCTGATCGTCACTGGAGGCTATGAGGCCACAGCCGGCTCGGAGAGTGGATGTTCGGGGGCTATGACGCGCAGTCTGCCGGATGAAGCTCCAGTCTGCGTGATGATGTCGCACTAGGACGTCACGTTGGAGCCGTTTGCTCCGCAGTTTCGCATTTGTCTCGGTCTGTAGGCGCCTTAGGTGCCGGTGATATGAGCTAGATCAAGTGTTCAGGACCTGTCGGGGCTACCTTCGAAGAAGAAGTTACAGCCTCGGAGACGAAGATGGCCATCAGAGACGTTTTGCTCGCGCTCACCAGCTATCCCGATCCGACGCCGGTCACGGTGATTGATCGCGCCGTTTCGCTGGCGTCAACTCTCGGCGCCCACATCGCAGCGATCTCATGTGAAGCTCATGTGCAGGTTCCCGGCAGCTTCCTGGGCAGCGCCGGCAATATCGGGTCGATCGTGGCCAGCGAGGCGCATACGAGCAGAAAGAACGCACAAGACCTGCTCGCGACGTTTGAGGCGACCGCTCAGAGATGCGGCGTACCGCATGAGATCATTCTCGAGCGCTGTGTGACATCTGAAGTCGCGGGCCTGTTGACGGAATATGCGCGGTTACGCGACCTCACCATCGTTCCGGTGCCGGAATCCTACGATCAATGGTATGCCGAAGCCATCATGTTCGGCTCCGGGCGACCGACCCTGGTGGTCCCGGAAGGTCCGTCGCTAAAGGCAATCGATCTTTCCAGGGTGCTCGTCGCTTGGGATTTCAGCCGCGCTGCCGCACGAGCGGTCTCTGATGCCATCCCGATCCTGGAGAAGGCGCGTGAGGTGTGCATCCTCACGGTGACTAACGAGAAAGCGATTTCAAGCCGGCGCTCGTCTTCCGAGCTCGCCAAGAACCTCTCGCGGCATGGAATCGATGTGATCGTCGAGGAGGTGGATGCCGCCAACCGGAGCATCGGCGCCGTTTTCGCAGCACAGATCGAGTCCCGCAAAGCGGATCTGCTCGTCATGGGCGCCTACGGCCATTCGCGTTTCCGTGAGTTCATATTGGGAGGCGCAACCCGGAGCCTCCTGACGAACCCGCCCATTCCAGTGTTGTTTTCTCACTGAAGCACTGTGATGTCACCCCGGCCCATTCGCCTATGATCGTACGAAAGACTCGGGTGTTTCTGGATGACCACGATCATACGGAAGTAAGTCATGTCGTTTGAGCGGGTTCTACGATGGGCGCTCGTCCTGATTGCGATCGCCGGATTGACGGTCGGCATTTTGGCGCAAGCCGCTGGGCGACCCGATCTGGCCGATCTCGCATGGGAGCTCGGCACGGCACCCGTGATCGGAGGACTGGCGATCTCGATCGCCAGGGATTTCTTAAGCGGCCGCCTGGGAGTGGACGCGATTGCGCTCCTATCGATGAGCGCGGCGCTGGCGCTTGGCCAACCGCTTGCAGGGGCCGTAGTTGCGTTGATGTATTCCGGCGGCAACGTGCTGGAGGATATCGCGATCGCACGGGCCGAGCGTGATCTGCGGTCCCTGGTCGATCGGGCGCCGCGGCAGGCACATCGCAAGGCTGGCGAGCGGATCGAGGAGGTCTCGATCGAAGCAGTATCGGTCGGCGAAGAGCTCCTGGTTAGGGCCGGCGAGATCGTGCCGGTCGATGGTATCATTCGATCGGCCTCGGCCACCATGGACGAGTCCGCGGTGACCGGCGAACCCATTCCGGTTGAGAAGACACGCGGCAGCGCTGTTCTTTCCGGCTCCCTGAATGCGGGTGAGACCTTCGAGCTGGCTGTGACCGCACCGGCCGGCGAGAGTACCTACGCCGGCATCGTGCGCATGGTGACGGCGGCGCAAACAGCAAAGACCCCTTTCGTGCGGTTGGCCGACCGGTTTGCGCTGCTTCTTCTGCCGGTTACGCTCGTTGTCGCTTTCGTGGCTTGGTGGATCTCCGGTGATTTGGCCCGTAGCCTTGCGGTGCTGGTGGCGGCGACGCCTTGTCCCCTGATTTTGGCCGCGCCTGTCGCCTTCATCGCCGGCGTGGCGCAGGCGGCCCGCCGCGGGATTTTGGCGAAAGGCGGAGGGGCGCTGGAAGCGCTGGCTCGGGCTCATACAGTGCTGTTCGACAAGACCGGCACACTGACCGTGGGCGGGGCACGGCTGCTTTCTGTTGAAGTCGCCCCGGGGCAGGACCCTGACGAGGTTCTCAGACTTGGCGCGTCGCTCGAACAGGCCTCGCATCACGTGCTTGCAAAGACTGTCGTGGCAGCGGCTGTCGATCGCGGCCTGAAGCTGAAGACCCCTGAACATGTCAAGGAGGCCATGGGTTCCGGGCTGAGCGGCCTGATCGACGGCCGCCAGATCACCGCCGGCTCGCGCGAGATGATCCTCTCTGGTGCTGAGCTGTCGTCGTGGGAGCTGCGGGCCACCCGTCGAGCCTCGTGGCGCTCGGCGCTCATCGTCTTTATCGCTGTGGAGGGCCGCCCAGTCGGGGCACTGTTGCTGGCCGACGAGCTGCGGGCTGATACGCCGCGAGCGATCCGGCTGCTGCGTGATGCGGGCGTCGCGCGAATGGTGATGGTCACTGGCGATCGCGCCGCAGCGGCGCAGGCGATCGGAGCGGCGCTCGACCTCGACGCCGTGCTGGCTGATCGCGTTCCTTCGGATAAGGTCGAGGCGGTGCGCGCGGAACAGCGGCTGCATCCCACGATCATGGTCGGCGATGGCATCAATGACGCTCCGGCGTTGGCCGTAGCCGATATCGGAGTGGCGCTCGGCGCGCGCGGCGCCAGTGCCTCGTCGGAGGCAGCCGATGTCGTGATCTTGGCCGATCGGCTCGATCGCGTTGGCGAAGCAATCATAATTGCGCAGCGAGCACGGCGGATCGCCCTGCAGAGCATTGTTGTCGGTATGGGATTGTCGTTAGTGGCAATGATAGCTGC
Source organism: Bradyrhizobium sp. WSM4874 (assembly GCF_055811835.1). Lineage (NCBI taxonomy): Bacteria > Pseudomonadati > Pseudomonadota > Alphaproteobacteria > Hyphomicrobiales > Nitrobacteraceae > Bradyrhizobium > Bradyrhizobium sp. WSM4874. The sequence goes on along the minus strand of NZ_JBVVPR010000007.1, from coordinate 239,029 downwards.
CACTGTTGGCTGGCTTGATCCCGTACCGGCGGCGATTGTCCAGGAAGTGATCGATGTTGCCGTCATCCTGAACGCGCTGCGGGCGCTCACTCCGGCCCTCGGCAGCGGCGGGCCCCGCATTACCGCAGAGCAGGGGTTGACCTTGCATCACGATCACCTGGCGTTGTTCAAGGATCTCGACCGATTGCGTAGGATCGTTGATGCGTTGGACGATGCCACGCCCGAATCCGCAGCGGCTCTGATTCGGGAAGCTCAGCGCCTTGTTCAGAGCAGCGTGGTGATGCACGAGCGCGAGGATGAGGACAGCGTGTATCCGAAGCTCGCGGAGGTGCTGCGCGAACGCCATGGCCTCTCCGCCATGAGCCGTGCCCATCGTGAGATCCTGCACCTTGCTCGTCTGCTCATTCGCATCGTGGAGGATCTGCCGTCAGAGAAGATGGACCGTTATCTAATACGGGACGCTCAGCGGGTGATCGAGGCGATCGAAACACTGGTCCGCATGCACACGGCCCAGGAAGAAGATATCTACGAAGCTGTGACGGCAGCGGCTTAGCCGAAATATTGGCGGGATCTGTCGTCTGAAGCGGCACTAACCGTCTTGGCGGGCCACTACACCAGATTCGTTCACGACTGTACCTCGCCGAGTTTCGATCACAGCCTTGGAGGGGCGTCGGTACAGATCACGCCGGCGAACAAGCGGCCACCAGTCATGGAGAAAGATCCCTAAAGGGCGCCAGTTCGCAACCCACCCCAAGATCAGCAGACTTTTCCTCCAGGAGACGCCGCAAGGGGTTCACGAATAGCGCACCAACCACGACCTGCCGCAAACGGCAGACAGGTTATGAGAATGGCCAGGCCGATGGTCAGCGACCAACGTCCTATTCTGAACAGCTCGTTTATATCTCTTTAAGTTGCGTCCGCGCGATCCGCAAAATAGTGACTAAAGCTTCGCGGAGCTCCGGCGCTGCTTTGGCTTGCACATCAGTATTGGGATGATGAACTCGAATCCGAATCGCTGGACACCCCGAGAGCTCTCGGGCCCAGCCCACAATGTATTCTTCCGCCTCTCGGTCGAGGTCTCGCTCCCGAAACGGGAAAGGGCCGAGCGTATGAAAGAGCTGGGCGATGTCCTCGACCCGAAGCTCGATCGTCTGTTCGGATGCTTGGGCAATCATCCGATTCATTGCTCCGGACTTTAGTGGCCCTCGCTTGCTCCAAATCAAGACCGGTTATCGAGGCTCGTCTACCCTAAAGGTGCGCTTTCCTAGGTAAAGGAGGCTCGCCATCGAAAGTCACGCAGACGCTAAGCAGATAATCCTGCCGGAAAAGCCGCATGCGCTGTCGGTTGCTGAGCTGCTTCGGCAATTGCGCGTGTCCCCTTCCGAGGGACTCTCCGATGCTGAGGTCAAAGCGCGCCGATCGCGCTTCGATACGAATACGATCAGCACGCGCCGCCCCACCCGCGTAATGAGCCTGCTGTTTCACCAGTTCAAGAGCCCGGTTGTCTATCTCCTGAGTTTTGCAGCAGGGTTGGCGTTCTATTTCGGCGAACCGGACGAAGGTGGCGCCATCCTTGCGGTCCTCGCCATCAACGCGCTAATCGGCTTCGTGACCGAGCTAAAAGCCGCGCGATCAATTGAGGCTTTGCGTTTGCTTGGGACGCGCCGCGCCCGCGTCCGGCGCGAAGGCCGCGTTCACATCCTCCCGGCCGAGGAACTCGTTCCGGGCGATATCGTCGTTTTGGACGCCGGCGACGCCGTGTCAGCCGACCTCCGCCTTATCGAGGCCTCCCGTCTAGCGGCAGACGAGTCGACGCTGACCGGCGAATCCGTCGCCGTGGACAAGCAGACGGGCCCAGTCAGCGCAGACATGCGGCTTGGCGATCGCGCTTCTATGGCGTTCAAGGGCACCGCTATCGCGCGGGGTACGGGCACCGGAGCCGTGGTGGCGACCGGCCTCGCCACGGAACTTGGCCGGGTGACGCGGCTCGTTCTGGAAGCCGACCCGGGCAGTTCCCCGCTTGAACTCAAGCTCGGGCGTCTGACGGCGCAGCTAGTCTTGGCGACCATTGCTGTCGCAGTTGCAATTGGCGGCGCCGGCCTCATGGGCGGTAAAGATCCCTTCGTGATGGTCGAGGCGGCCATCGCGCTCGCTGTGGCTGCGATCCCAGAGGGTCTCCCGATCGTCGCGACGCTTGCCCTCGCGCGTGGCATGTGGCGCATGGCCCGGCAAAATGCGTTAATCGAGCGTCTTTCGGCGGTCGAGACGCTCGGGGCTACCACTGTCATCCTCACCGACAAAACCGGCACCTTGACTGAAAACCGCATGACGGTGCGGCGGCTCTGCACCGCCTCTCGTGACATCTCGCTCGAGACGGAAGCGCTGAAACAGGGTGAGCCTTCGCAACTGGCGAACGACCGACCGGCGGCCGGATTGCTCCGGATTGCAGTTCTTTGCAACGAGGCCCATCTCAACCGCGAGGACGAAGGCGGCTGCGGCGACCCGATGGAAGTTGCACTGCTCCGGGCCGGATTACACCTGGGCTTGAGCCGGCCAGTCTTGCTGCATGGACACGGCATCGTTCGGAAGCACGCCTTCGATCCTGCCCTCAAGATGATGGCGACTATTCACGAATGTGGTGACGGCGTGCTGGTAGCAGTGAAGGGAGCGCCGGAAGCAGTCCTGGCGGTGGCGACGCGCGCAACCGCCGAACATGGCGAAATCGCCCTTGATGACAACAAGCGAGCGGAGTGGCTAAGCCGGGCCGATCAGCTCGGCCATAGTGGCCTGCGCGTACTCGCCTGCGCGATGAAAATGGAAAAGCTGGCCGATGCCGCGCCATATGAGAGACTGATACTTGTCGGTCTCGTCGGTTTGGATGATCCTGCGCGTGCCGACGTGCCGCAGGCAATTCGAGACTGCCGAGAAGCGGGAATTCGCGTCGTCATGGTCACCGGGGACCACGTTGTGACGGCACGAAGCATCGGCCGCGCGGTCGGCCTACCCGATAAGATTGCAAATGTCGTGGAAGGTAAGGACATCGCGCAGGTGATTGAGACGGGACAGCCTGCACTGCGCGATGTCGTAATTTTCGCAAGGGTAAATCCCGATGAGAAGCTTGCCCTTGTCAGGGCCTATCAGGCCGCAGGCGAGATCGTGGCCATGACCGGGGACGGGGTCAACGACGCGCCGGCCCTGCGGCAGGCCGATATCGGCGTGGCAATGGGTCTGCGGGGTACCGACGTCGCGCGTGAAGCGGCCGCAATGATCCTGCTTGACGACGCGTTTCCGACGATCGTCAGGGCGATACGCGAAGGCCGGATCATTTTCGCGAATATCCGCCGATTCGTCGCTTACCTCTTGTCCTGCAATCTTAGCGAGGTGATGGTAGTTGGGTTGGCAGTCTTGTCGGGGCTGCCTTTGCCGCTCCTGCCGATGCAAATTCTTTATCTCAATCTCGTGACAGACGTGTTTCCGGCCTTCGCCCTAGGAATGGGCGAAGGTGAGGCCGGTATCCTCAAGCTTCCACCGCGCGATCCAAAAGAGCCCATTTTGGGCCGTCGGCAATGGATCACAATAATCCTGCATGGTGGTGCATTGACCGCCGGCACGTTCGGTGCGCTGGCCGCGTCATCTTGGCTCGCTCTGGACGCTCGCGGAACGGTGACTGTCACGTTCCTCACTCTCGCATTTGCTCAGCTCTGGCATACGTTCAACATGCGCGATCCGCATTCGCCGCTCATCGTGAACGAAATCACTCGAAATGGCTGGCTTTGGGGTGCGCTCTTGCTTTGTGCAGCACTACTTGCAGTGCCGCCTTACGTGCCGTCGGCAGCGCTCCTGTTGCAGCTTGCTCCCCCGACCACCGACATGTGGTCAGTCGTCCTTCTGTTTAGTTTGGGGCCGACGATTGTCACACAGGCAATCAGCGCTGTCGCCAGAGCATGCCATACGAGGGTGCGATGATGCGAGGCAGCTATTGTCCTTCTTGTTCTCGGGGCTTCTGCCGTGTGTAATCGTGCAATTCCTCGGCGAAAACGTCCCGCTGCGGGGACAAGGTCTAGGCACCGAGCACCAGTGGGAACCCAAGATGCAAAAACGGAAGCGGTGCGGGAGCTAGAGGTGAGGGGCTGCTAACCTATGTGCTACCTTTCATGATTGGCCTCATCTGGATCGGCGCCATCCTCTGGTTCAAAAGCCGCGGATATTGTGCAAAGGCGCCGCATGACTGATCTCCGACTTGGGCCCCCGTGAGTGTAGTTGCCGGTTTAGAGCCGAGCAGCGACCGCCTAATTAAGTTAGGCCCGAACCGAACACCCGAGCCCTCGAGCGGCGGCAGGGAGTGCGTCTCAGCGAACTGGGTGAACTGTTAGGCACTGACGTTCGCTGCCAAGCGACGGACGTCTCGGTCTCGCAGGATCATGAGGTGGACCGCGATGAAACCACTGACCAGCAGTAGCCAATCTTGAGGTACGTGCAACAGAAGGGCGGCGCTGCCGCCGATCAGGGACCAGATGAATGGAATGACGAAAAGCCAGCGAGATATCGGGTGCGTGGTCAACAGAAGCATTCCAAATGTGAAAATTGTCACTGGGCAAGGCGTTACACCGAACATTGGCATCTGGGGGTAAGTGAGGCCCGTCGACATACCGATCAACGGGTACAGAATTGCAGCGTAGATCACGAGTCCAACGCCGACCCAGGCGGTCGGTGTGGGTTCAAGACCGAAACGGAGGTGGCCAAGATACGCGCCTGAATAGAGCAGATACGCGCCCTGAATGACGAACAAGGTCCCGAAGAAATAGGCCGCCTTGTTGATGGCCGAGAAGAAAACCACGTCATAGGCAATCCCGGTCCAGAGCCACATGATCGCCAAGATGCACGCGGTAACAAAATCTGCGTGTACCGGTTTCCAAAGCAAGACGACAATTGCAAGGCAACCAAGCAGATCGGCCCCGATCTGTACTGGCCAAATAGCAGTGTTGTAATTTGCGAAGACGGAAAGAAATTGTTCGTGAGTAAACGGAAGCATGGTCCAATCCTCCATCTCGCGCTCGCTTTGACCCGATCACTTGCTTTGACTGAACGGGATTTTGTTGTTCCAGCGGAAATGCGAAGGGCGCGATTGACGATCGTCCGCGCAAAGGCCTTAGCCTCACCTTCCGTGGAAAAGGTCTTGGTTTCCCGCCGACAAATGCGGCCTCGTTCGCGGCTGACCCGCTTCAAACGAGATGTACCACTTCGGCTTGATAGCCAGTTTCACCGAGCATAGATGTCGAGCTTACCGGTTCTCAGCCCCAGTCTGAGTCACGAACCGCGAGCCATTCCAGCGAAGCAGCCGTCGTGCTCCGCCCGAGCGGTCCTGTATCTCCACAAACGCGACGTCTTGCTCCCGCACCAAGCGGACATCCTGAGCGCGCAGTGTCAGTACCTTCCGGTATCGTCCCCGGACTTTCGTGTACACCTCGTGCAAACACCCTGATGCGTCGCAGACGACCCCCCTGTTGCGGCATTGGAAATCGTCGAAGTGAAGAGCAACGAATTGAGCGCTGGGGGTCGTGAGGTACAGCGCAAATTGCTGTGCCACAGCTATCGGGGCGCCACACGCAGCCTCCCATTTTTCCGCCTGGGCTCGGATCTCCGAAGGCAAATTGGTTAGGTGCGTAGAATCCCACGGATTTTGCGCTGTCCCTCCGTGTGAGAACGCAGATTGAGGCAAACCTAAAAAACAGAGAGCGAACGCGGTCGTCGCAAGAGCGCATTTTGTCAGCAGCATGGTGGGTCTCCTAGATACCTAGCCGCCGTCGCGCAGGCGCGATCAGCAATTCATGATCGCACATCCGATCTTACAAGTTGCTGACATGGATCAAGAGCTTCCGGTCGGTGAAGGTGCATCATGAAGCAGCCGCGTGTCGCTCCGCTCGGTGTTGCCGTCAGGTCAGACAGGCGACCGGATTGATGAACGTCAACCTCTGACCTGCAGGGCGGCAATATACGGTCACAGCGGCCAAAACTCTCGGTTTCGGTCGCTACAAAGGATCTTCGCCATGTATCCGAGTTCATCAGCGCCCCGGCTGAACTGGACACACGTCCTGATCGGACTAGCGTTCCTGGGCCTGCTGTCCAAGGCGGTGGCCGAGGATCAGTTAAAACTCAGCCCTGAGCAGGCAAGGAGCCTGGGCATCCGCGTGATTCATCCCGTTGCGAGCCCGACCGACAAGACGCTGCCCTATCCCGCTCAGATCGTCATTCCAACCCCGCAATTGTGGGTCGTTAGCGCTCCCGTGGCTGGCATGGTGACCAACCTTTCAGTAGCGCGGGGTGACCGTGTTGTCGCTGGACAGCCGCTCGCCACGATGGAGAGCCCAAGCTTCGTGTCGCAGCAGCGCGAGTATCTGCATGCAGTTGCTCAGGAAGTTCTGGCTGCCCAACAACTCAACCGTAACACCCAACTGTTTCAAGGCAATGCGGTGGCACAGCGCGTACTCGAGGGGAGCCAAGCAGAGGCGCGGCAGGCAAGCATTGCAGTCGCGGAGCGTCGGCAGGTGCTCCGATTGAGTGGCCTTTCCGATGAGGCAATCTCAAAAGTAACGAGCGAAGCAGCAATCAATGGGACCCTCACGGTCGCGACGCCGCGGCCGGCGACTGTCATCGATATTGCCGTTTCTCCCGGCCAACGCGTGGACCAATCGGCACCACTGATCAAGGTCGCACAGTTGTCTCCGCTATGGGTCGAGATCGCAGTTCCGGCATCGAACATCAAGGCCATCCGACAAGGCGCGAAGGTCGAGGTCGACGGTTACGAAACTCCAGGCCAGGTGATGCTCGTTTCTGAAACGACCGATCCGGCGACACAAACCGTGTTGATCCGGGCAGAGCTGCCGAACTCCGGCGACCTGCGGCCGGGGCAGACTGCTGCCGCTCGAATCTCCTTCGCTTCCAAACGGGAAAGTGCCTGGGAAGTCCCTTACAGCGCGCTGATCCGCCGCGGTGAACAAGCGTCAGTATTCGTATCGACGCAGGACGGCTTCCGTCTGATGCCGGTCACGCTGCTTGAGGAGGACCAGGACCATGTCGTGGTCTCTGGCACCCTCACGGATAAGGACGAAGTGGCGGTCAGCGGCATCTCCGCGCTCCGGGGAATCCTGCTGAAGCTCGGGGCAGGTTAGTCATGCTCGAACGGCTTGTCGCATTTGCACTTTCACAGCGGCTGTTCGTCGTTCTTGGCGTGCTACTATTGATCGGTGCCGGGCTGGTTGTGCTGCCTAGTCTACCGATCGACGCTTTTCCGGATGTCTCGCCCGTCCAAGTCAAAGTCATCATGAAGGCGCCGGGCCTCACACCGGAGGAGGTGGAACAGCGGGTCACCGTGCCGATCGAGCTTGAGCTCCTCGGGTTGCCAAACAAGAAAATCCTGCGCTCCACCACCAAATACGCGCTCGCCGACGTCACTGTCGATTTTGAGGATGGCAGCGACATCTACTGGGCACGCAACCAAGTATCCGAGCGCCTGGCCAACATCAGTCGCGACCTGCCAGAAGGGGTTACCGGCGGACTGGCGCCGATCACGAGTCCGCTCGGCGAAATGTTCATGTTTACCATCGAAAGTGCGGATCTCTCGTTGGCCGAGCGACGAAGTCTACTTGATTGGGTGATCCGCCCCGCGCTGCGGACAGTGCCAGGAGTGGCCGACGTCAACGCGCTCGGGGGCCATGTTCGGGCTTTCGAGATCGTCCCGCTCAATGATGCGCTTGCAGCGCGCGGCATTTCCTATGAGATGTTTCGGCGTGCCATCGAGACGAACAGCCGCAACGACGGCGCCGGCCGCGTCAATCAGGGCGAAGACAGCGCTCTTGTGCGTATCGAAGGTAGCATTCGGACTATCGACGACATCAGGCAAATCGTCATCGACACCAAGGACGGCGTTCCGATCCGGGTCAAGGACATTGCCCGTGTCCAGTTGGGCTCGCTGACGCGCTACGGCGCTGTCACCGCGGATGGTCACGGCGAAACGGTCGAAGGCCTTGTTCTCGGTCTGCGAGGTGCGAATGCGCGCCAACTCGTGACCGACGTCCAGGCTCGCCTTGACGAGGTCAAGCAATCGCTTCCTCAGAGTGTCAGCATCCAAGTGTTTTACGACCGGGGCCGGCTGGTTGACCGCGCGGTTGGTACCGTTGTCCGCGCACTTGGTGAAGCAACCGTCCTGGTGGTCGTCCTCCTCCTGCTGTTTCTCGGCAATTGGCGAGCCTCCCTGGTGATCGCACTAAGCCTGCCGCTTGCGATCGTCATAGCGCTGATCGTCATGCGCGTTGTCGGCATGTCGGCCAACCTGATGAGCCTCGGCGGCCTTGCCATCGCTATTGGCATGCTGATCGACGCCCTAGTGGTGGTGGTCGAAAACGTCGTAGGAAATCTCAGCAAGGAGCCACAAGGAAAAGCTGCGCCGCTCGTCCATATCATCTATCGCTCGGTGTGCGAGGTGCTCCAGCCGGTCGCGTCTGGCGTGCTGATTATCATGATCGTATTCGTCCCACTGTTGACACTCGAGGGGCTTGAAGGGAAGTTATTCATCCCTGTGGCGCTCGCGATCATATTCGCGCTCGGCGGCTCGCTGCTCTTGGCGCTCACGGTCATCCCCGTGGCAACTTCGTTCCTGCTCAAGAACACGCCGCACCACGAACCATGGTTGATCCGAAATGCGTCCCGGCTTTATGCACCTGCACTTGATTGGGCTCTGCACAACGAACGCAAGGTGATCATCGCGGCAATTGCGGTCCTCGTCGCTGCTGGCTATGCCTACACCCAGCTCGGCAAGACCTTTATGCCGACCATGGACGAAGGCGATATCATTGTCAGCGTCGAGGCACTGCCATCAATCAACCTCGACGAAATGATTGCGATCAATGCCAGACTTCAATCGGCCATCCTCGCGAAGGTCCCCGACATCAAAAGCATCGTGGCCCGGAGCGGCTCTGACGAGCTGGGGCTTGACCCAATGGGACCCAACCAGACCGATACGTTCCTGGTGTTGAAGCCCGCGGAAGAGCGGAAGACGGTTGACAAATCGGCCCTGATTGAACAACTGCGGCAGGTACTCAGCAATTTCCCGGGACTATCGCTCAGCTTTACACAGCCGATCGACATGCGCGTTCAGGAAATGATCAGCGGCGTACGCGGCGATGTTGCAGTGAAGATCTTTGGACCCGATATCGCCAAGCTAAATGAGATTGCGAGCAAGCTATCCGCCGTTTTGTCCAGCATCGACGGCGCCGAGGACGTCTACACCACTCTTAACGAGGGCGCACAATATTACACGGTTGCCGTGAATCGGATGGAGGCGGGACGCCTCGGCCTGACAGTGGACGCCATCTCCAATTCGCTGCGCACCCAGATCGAAGGCCGCACGATCGGCACGGTGCTCGAAGAAGGGCGCCGCACACCGATCCTCGTTCGCGGCAGCGAAACCACCCGCGAAGCTCCGACACTGCTCGCAAGCTTGCCGCTGACTCTGGCCTCGGGTCAGCATGTGGCGCTCTCGCAAGTGGCCCGCATTCAACGGGTGGACGGTCCCGTCGTGGTCAATCGCGAGAACGGGAATCGGATGAGCGTCGTGCGCGCCAACGTTCGCGGCCGCGATATGGTCGGATTCGTTGAGGCAGCCCGGCAGAAAGTCGCGGCCGAGTTACCTCTGCCGCAAGGCTACAGGCTAACTTGGGGCGGTCAGTTCGAAAATCAGCAACGCGCGGCCGCGCGCCTCTCGATCGTCGTGCCAGTGGCGATCGGTCTCATCTTTGTGTTGCTGTTCACGACCTTCGGTTCGATCCGACAAGCGCTGTTGGTCCTGGTCAATATTCCGTTCGCCGTGATTGGCGGCGTCTTTGCCCTGGTGCTTACCGGCGAATACCTGTCGGTTCCAGCGTCAGTTGGGTTCATTGCGCTGCTGGGGATCGCGGTGCTCAACGGCGTCGTGCTGGTCTCGTATTTCAACCAGTTGCGCGCACAGGGCGTACCCGAAGGCCGTATCGTGGTGGACGGCGCCATGCGCAGGCTCAGACCGGTCTTGATGACGGCGAGCATCACGGCCTTGGGCCTGATCCCGCTCTTGTTCGCGACCGGTCCGGGATCAGAGATCCAGCGCCCCCTCGCTATCGTGGTGATCGGCGGCCTGCTGTCGTCAACGGCTTTGACGCTGATCCTTCTGCCGATCCTCTATCGTCGGTTTGGTGGCATAGTGAAGGGGGCCAGATGAGTGCCGAATTCGTCTGCCTAACGCTGATCGCCAGTCGATCGCTCCGCGACGAGTTGCTGGACTATCTCAGCGAACAGCGCGATCTCGTTTCCGGTTTCACGGCTTCGGACGCCGCGGGACATGGTCCGGAGGTCCGATTGCAGACATCAGCCGAGCGGGTCAAAGGCCACGCCGACGAACTGATGGTGCGGACAATTCTTAAGGTGCAGGGTGGGACGGAGTTGCTCGAACGGCTGAAGGCGGCCTTCGCTGGGTCCAGGATCGTCTATTGGATCATGCCTGTCTCGGAATTTGGCGTGATCGATGTCTCAAATGGATGAGCATGTACCGATCGCCAGTGGGCGCGCATCCGATCGTAGTGGGCGTCATCTGGGGTAGCACCGGACGCAAGTGCCTCGGCTCGGGCAAAGGTCCGCTTCCGCATCGGCCCCGTCCCCATTTTAGCCTTCACCATTCCGCGCTTATGGATTAGAGCAGGATTCTCGGGTCAGCTTTGATGACCAAATCGAGGTCGGCGAGCGCCCGGTCGAACAGGCCCTTGCGGCCATAAGCCATTGCTCGAGCATCCAATGCCGCGAGGTAGTCCGTCGTCAGTCGAATAGGACGATCAAAATCGGTGATTGCACGGTCGAACTCGCCTTGTCCATTAATGCGACGCCGCGATTGTTGATGGCGATATGATCGTCGAGCGTTGGGTGAATGGCTCGCGCGGTCCAGAACCCCGCTCGCTCGGAAGGTGAGGCCCCGAGTGTGTGTAAGCTGCGACCAGCTGGGTGAGTAGCCGCTCGCGCGGTTTGAACACCGCTGTGCAACCGCGGATCGGTCGATCCGACGATAGCTCGGGGGAACGCGCGCAAGAAACCCAGTTTTCGTCGCTTAGGCGCGAACGCGATCAGCGTCAGAGCTGCGCCAGCCAGACCCACTCTAAGCGTTCTGCTGCGGCCAAGCGCGGCGCGGTCCGGCTCTTCTTTCACTTGAGCGAGCGGATGTACTCGGCCAAATCCGAGACTTCGGACCGCTGCAGCGACAGGCTTGGCATATTGGGGTGAGGGCTGAGCAGCAGGAACGCGAGTTGATTCTGATCGAACTCAAGCGTTCGCGCAATTTGGCTGAATGGCGGCGCATGGTCGATGGCATTTGTCTGGCCGGGCTCGACGACATGGCAGTTAGAGCACCAGCGTTTCGCGATGTCCTTGCCGTGTTGGGGATCGGCCGCGGCGGAGTGCGCAAGAATTGCGAACATGAGAAATGCGACGAAGGAGGATTTGAGTGCTTCGGACATGGTGCGCCTTTTAACATCTCAGCTTCGAGGATAGTAGACGGCGCGACTACGATGGAAAGTCGGCCGGATCTACCTTCAGACGATCCGCATGCAGAGACCAGTCGTGGGTCCCGTGAATATCGCAGAATCTCGCCTTGGCCATCAGCTCCGCCTCCCGTTCGTCCCGAGCGTCGAGTTCGATGGTGGTCTGCCACACCTCCGACATTTGGCCATTTTCGCCGAGGACATCCTTGGCGAAACGGATGATGAAGCGAGGCATGGGGCTCCTCCTTGTCGCGGGGCAGGGCCATCGGAAGTGATCGGCAGGAGCCCGCTCACATTTTTTGAACCGGCCGACCCCACTTACTCCGAAGACGCCGTCGGCCGCATCTGAGAGTTGGCAAGCAATCTCCTCTATCAAATCTTCATGCTCCCAGCACGCGCCATCGCTCTTGATCATGTTTCCAGCGCGGTACTAGGCATGGGACTTGGAGGCGTCGTCACTAACCCTGATGGTCACCTCTGGATGGAACGGGCCGATCACAGTGGCGCGCCGGGCGAACGCTTTCGCCCGTCGCCTGGTTCTGGAATTCAATCGCCCCCCTGTATTCGGCCGGCGCGATGTACTCGCCATTGTGACCCCATAACCAGGAAAGCGCGTCTACTTTCGATCGGCCTCGGCTTCCTGCTCAAGTCTCAAAATATGCGCGCGCAGTGCGTTAAAGCGACCTTCGGCAATATCGCTGAACAGCGGGTCCTTGTGGCTCGTTGCGGCCGAAGCGATCTCGGTCCAATCTTGAGGCTTGAGAACCCTAAGTGCCGCAGGAAAGAAATCGCGATCTTCCATCATCATGTGACGGCGCTCGTGCGCAACAAAATCGTGAACGATAATATCGACATCCTCGCGAAGAAGTTCACGATCTGCGAGCACGCTGTCGACGGCCTGAGCGACGCGGCGTAAAAGCTGGGCCCCTTTCTGATGTTCACGAGCTAGATCGCCGACTTTCGCGGCAGCAGCTGGATCTCGCACCTTCAGCTTGGCAAAGACCAAGTCCTCCTGGGGATGATGATACACTTCTGGATAGACTTCGAAATAACTGATCACCGCGTGGATGACCTCGTAATCGGGACGGTCTCCGCGGTCGAATACCTCTAGCTCCCGCTCGAGGATGGCGAGCAATTTCTCGATGTTGCGATGCTCTTGGGATAAGCGCTCAATGATCATGGCAGCGCTCCACTGAGTGAATTTTTTAGAGAATGGTCCTCTGGCCCGTAGCCGCTTTGCGGCAGATCAAATTTAGTCAGATTAAGGATGTAGCCACGCACTCTGAAATGAGTGTCTGCCGGGCAACGGCATGCGGTCTCGCGACGCCCTGGACCGGTGCCGCGATCGCCTTTGAATTCAGTCCAGATGCCGCGAACGGCGGATCGTAACCCAAAACTCATCGCTGCAGAGATCGCTTCGGTTTAGGTACTTCCTGAATTGATTTCATGTAGTTCAGGACTGCCTCCGCTTCGCCCCTCTTGAAGCGGAAGGTCGGCATCGAGGGATGGATGCTGCTATAGCCATCCTGCAGTCGTTGCAGGAAGTCGCTGTCGTAGAGTTTGGTTTCGCTAAAACTGCGGAAGGGCGGCGCCTGCTTGTTGGGGCTCGCGCCGGTTCTGCCAACCGAGTGACAGCGGGCGCACAAGCTTTGCAGCAACTCTTTGCCACGTTGCTGCTCCTCGTCGCCCGCATTGACGGAAGTGGCCCACAAGAGACTGGCTACCAAAAGTATCAGCAAGGATCGCATAATCGCAGTCTCGTCACGCAATAATTGCCAGCACGAGTCGCCTCGCCGCAGATATTAAGCGCAATTAGTCCGACGGACCAACCGCCGAAAAGTTCAAAGGTCACGATCAATCCGCTCCTTTCGCGTGCCCTGAAAGCGAGCGCCGTTAATAGAGCTGTCCTGGCAAATCGGCCCATCCGAGGAAATCATCCCGATTCAAGAACGATACCACGGCTGGCGAAAGCCAGTTTGATGCAGCTCAAAAGATCAGTTCGGCTAGTGATGAGGGAGTGCAGGGCAACGAGTGTGGGTCGCCAAATAGCGGCCGTCCTCTGAGGTGCCGCTCGAAGCCGGCGCACCTGTCTCAAGAAGCCGTCAGCCCTGTGTCTTCGGCGACGTTTGACCTGCCTCAAAAAGCGCACGCTTCTTCGGACGTACATTCTGTCAAAAACGGAGAAGACCAATGGACGAATCGTTCAGGCCGAGAATCCTTCGGCTTCTGGATCAGCACCGCACCATGAGGATCGCGACGTTACGAACTGACGGCTGGCCCCAGGTGACCACCGTTGGCTACGCCAATGATGGCCTCGGGATCTACTTCCTGTGCGGAGCGGACAGTCAGAAGGCAGCTAACTTGGCGCGGGACGATCGCGTCTCGCTTACTGTGGATGACGATCCCGCGCAAGTGATGGACATCGCGGGCCTATCGATGGCGGCACGCGCGAAGCTCGTAACGGATCCCGCCGAATTCAAAAAGGCCTTGCGTCTCCTGATCTCGCGATATCCGAACCAGAAGGGCCTTGATCTCCCCATGCCGAAAACTTCGGACCGTCTTCCGCCTGACACCCACGATCGTCTCCCTGCTCGACTACTCAAAGCGATTTGGACATACCGACCTGATCGCGTGCTAAACTGCCGTATCCTCCATTAAGGGGCGTAGTGCGGACCGAACAGCTGCTAGGTAGGCGGCCTTTGGCGAGTGTGGTGCCCGCGTGCGCCTGCGCGCAATCATCCTCTCTTACGCCGAGGGCAATTCGCAACGAAATTAGGCGCGAGCTCTCGGTACGAGTAGAATCTCTCGTTCTTTGATCCAGCGCAACACCTGACGTGTCCTCCATGGCTTAGTCAGGCTTGCTGTGAGTGTCCAACTGCGAGAAGCCGGAAAATGTCGCGAAGCATGCTAGTCAGCCTCGCGATGCTGATCGCGACAGCGGCGTTGTTTCTTGTCCGCGTGCACCATGCGAACGGATCTAAACTGGCTGCGGACAGCGCGTCGCGAGGACATCGTCTCGCGATTGCATGGTGCAAGTCGTGCCATGCAATCGAACCGCATATGGCGGGAATGTCGGATCAGGCGCCGGCCTTCGCGGCAATCGCAAACAGGCATGGAACGACGGCGCTTTCGCTAAAAGTGTTCCTGAAAACCAGCCACCAGAACATGCCGAACTTGGTCATCGCGCCCGATCAAGCCGAAGCTCTCGCGAATTACATCCTTAGCCTAAAAGGTCTGGACTAGAACGTTGATCAGCGCGACCGAGCCTGATCGGTTTACAAGGTCTCAGAGAACGCCACGATGGCTGCTCAACGCTGCAATGAACGCCGGCGAGGCTGGGCGTGCGATGGCAGCAGCCCAGCAACTGACGATGTAAACACCGACCAAATCAGTGGTCGTCAGTGAAATCAGTGATTTTCCATCCTCTTCCCCCTACTTACTGACAACAACAACTCAGAAGGTCAAAGGGATAAAAGGTGAGCAGGAGGGAGAGGAGAAGACGATCACTGATTCCACTGATCTCACTGATTTGGCCGGGTGCCCTGCTGCTGTTGTTGCCGCGCAATGTTAGGGGCAGCTGAGGGCGATACTGGACGCGATGCGTTGAAGGAGTACATTGATCGGTCTAGTGACTCTAAAAACCACGCTGGCACACCATGCTGACCGCAGGCGAAGAGCTAAGACGGCGGCGAATCGCGAATCTCCGGCCGCGCCCGCGCGTGAAGGGGCAAGCAAATCGGATCACACGCGATCTGCGTCAGGCCATCATTGCCGCTGCGGAAGCCCACGGCGGCGATGGCGCCGGAGCGAATGGTTTGACTGGTTATCTTTTTTTCCTCGCCGATAGGCACCCCAAGACGTTTGCCGCGCTGTTGGGAAGGATGATCCCGCTGCAAATGTCTGGATCACCCATTCAAAGCGTCGTTGGACAAGTGACTGTCATTGGCATTCCAGCGGGTCATTCCCTTAGCAATGACGTTACGCGGGCTGATAGCTGAGAGATATCAACGCCGCTCTCGGCTCTGTGTTCTCAAAAGTGTCGCGAAACGCTTTCGCCACAGCCTAATCCTCCGCATTCAAGACCGTCCGCCTTGCTGGGTCCCCGGGGGGTACTTCGCATCCGCTTTTTTCGCAATGAAGGGGGTGCCCATGACCTCGAAGTTTCGCTGAATCTCATGTTGCAGTACAGCGCGCGTATCACGCCCATCGTGCACCGAGTTCGCTTGATCTCGCCGCAGCCGCGATAACATTCGCGCGGTCAGGGTGGTCGCGCCGGACGCGACGTTGCCCAACCACGGGGCCCGGCCTCTCATCACCGCACGGCGGAGGACAATGATGGCGACGCGCAAGGAAGTTCCGCAACGCGGTTCGTTCGTCGTTGCCGACGGCGGCCCTGCCGAGATCCATGACAAGCGCGACGGAATCGTCAAAGGCATGCGGTTGACCTCAACGCCGAACGTCAGCCCGGTCCCGTTCGCCGACCGGTACCCGATGATGGCCGAGCAGATCGCAGTCGCCGGGCCCGTGGGCGGCTCAGCGTTCGAGAAAGAGAACGCCGCGATCGTGGAACTGGCGCGCAGGTTGCGGGCAGTCCGCGAGGAGTGCAGGCACCGAGGAAGCGCAAGCCATGAGAGGCCACGCGCTCAAGCTCGCAATGGCGCAATTGGCGATCCGACATCGAAGCATGCCGGTCTCGCGTCCGGCACTCTCTCTGCTCGCCCGAACTGTCGGACCAGTTGTCATCACGGGCGTCGCCGCGTCGAGCGACATCGATTCCGACCGGTGCAGCTTCGCGCGCAACTCAATCTCATTTCCTGCCGACCTGGCAACGCTTCCGCTGGTGCTTGGACATGATATCAGCAAGGTCGTTGGTTTCGTGCGCGCTCTCGACTATGCCGCCGATGGCAGGCTCCACATTTGCGCTGAGGTCGTCGACGAAGTTGCTCGGACAATGCCGGCGCTCTCGATTTGCGCCAGCGTGCTCGAAGCCGAGATCCGTGACTAACACAGCCCGTCAGGTTACTACGCGCGAATCCTGAAGGCCACGGCTGTTCATATCGGCCTCACCGACAAACCGAGCAATCCAACAACGCTGATCCTCTCCAGGCGCGACGTCGACTCTCACGACGCTGCTGTGGCCGGGCTGCTTCGCTGCAAGGTCATGCTGGAGCAGTTGCGAGTCGCATGGTCGAGCAACGCCGAAAATACGGCGGAGTTGCATGCTGATGCTGATAATATCAGTATCAAGCCGGGGCGGGTCGTGCCGGCACCGCCGCGACCGACGCGCTCGATGCGCTCGATGCCCGTGCGCATCTACGGCAGCTTGCCGCGCGGCACCATCGAGCCGCGCCGCAACAGCTTTCGCGATTTGATCGCGCGCCTGCCTGTCGGAGGACCATAATGACACTAGCCGATATCCGCCGCATTCAAGCCCGCGCCGCGCTCTATCTTTCCGACGAAGTCGCAGCTGTCGCCGGTATGTCCCTCGACCAATTCAAGCAATTCTCGCTCGGGCGTCAGTTCACCGTGACCGATCAACAACTCGCGGCGCTGGCGCGCCGCATGGGTCTCAAGCTCCAGGGAGCACCGCAATGAATATGTTCAACCGCAAGCCCGTCGTCGGGCCCGAGATCACCGGCACGCAAGCGCTCCTGCAGCACCTGCAAACTCGCACTGGCGGCCCGAGCGGGACACCGCTCGCCCGGATTGCCGCCGACGTCAGCGATGCGATCAACGATGCCAACAACAAGGCCAAGGCCCGCGAGATCGCCCGCAACATGGCACCCGATGCCGACGATGTCGCGATCAGGGCCATCGCAAATCGTCTGCTCGACGGCATCGGCACCAACGCCGCTGTCCTTAGCGGCCAAGTGCTCGAAGAGTTCACCAAGGGCAAGATCAACCTTCCGCCGGAGGTCAAGAACGCGCTGGCGATGCACCTGTACGGCGGAGGCGTGATCTTCGATCCCGAGCGTGACAAATTGCGCTCGGCGTACAATCACGTCCCGCAGAAGATGGGACCTCCGCCTGATGCGTGGTCACATCCGGACCCGACGATCCGCGCAGCCCAGGAGCAACTCAAGGCCGTCATGGCCGCTGCTCGCGGGCCGATGCCGCTCATGCCGTCGCCGGCATCGCCGCCGTCGACACCGAAGCTGCGGCCGGGCTTCATCTAGGAGGCAGCAGGGACCGCCGAACTCTAGCTCTGGTTTCAAAGGCCCAAGCGAACTCTGATCCTGTACCTCAGGACAATTGGCTCCATGGCCGAATTGAAGTTCTATTATCTCGTCCACGGCGCCCTCCAACGCCGTGACAACAACCCAGCCCCAATGCCGCCCCAGTTTCCCAAACGCTGGGGCGGTACCCCGTTGGCCGTTCGGTCGGCTCCGTTGAGCCCGTATGTGCGTTAGGCGACAGGTGCGGTCGCGCAGGCTCCCACATCAGAGCCTCGTGGCGCGCCCAAGCGCGCTAAAGTAGTTCAGGCTTCTTTTTGATTCTCTCAATTTCTGCCAATGCGACCTCCGACTGTGGCAGAGTTTTGAGATTGATTTTGAGTTCGAAATCGCGAGCACCCGGCGGCTCAATGCTGACGATGTCTGCTCGCGGGGAGCAAAGAAAGACATTGCACCGCGAGGTCGCGACTTCTGTTTTTGACCCACACAAGACATGCGCCGTTCGGAATTGTTGCGGCGCAAATCTAGCGTGGCTCCGATTTTGGGCTAGTCTGAGTGCGAAGTTTGGTGTGGACCCGAGCCATGGAGCGAGTTTCATGAATGACGCCACCTCGCAGTTGCTATATTTCTACACTCGGCATCCCATCTCGCGCGACATCATCTTGGCCAAGCTGCAAGCGACCCGCGGGCATCTCGATAACCTGCGCCCGGAGGAATTGTCTCCGCACGACCAGGATCATTATGGTGGACTCAAGGCCACGGACGAACTGGCGCGGCAAGCTCAGATCGGCTCAGGAACGCTCGTTGCCGACTTTTGCGCCGGTCTTGGCGGTACCGTGCGTTATCTTGCCTATAAGTACGGAGCCAATGTCACTGGTATCGAATTCACGCCTGTGCGCGTCGCAGGCGCGCAGGATCTGACCAGGCGGGTCGGACTTCAGGACGTGGCGCGAATCGTCGAGGGCAACGTGATGAACGTTCCACTGGCTGACGCGAGCGTCGACGCCGTCGTCAGCCAAGAATCATTCTGTCACGTCCCTGATGTGAAAAGGACTGCGATGGAAGCCAGCCGTATTCTCAAGGCAGGCGGTCGATTGGCCTTTACCGATTGGGTCGCCAATCAACCGCTTTCAGCCGCAGATGCTCAACTGATGTGGGACGGGATGGCAATTCAGCCGCTCCGCTCGATTCCCGAGTACCGTCGCCTGGTCGAGGGCACTGGCCTCAAGGTGCTTTCGGTCACAGACTTGACCGATGAATGGGGCCCAATCCTAAAGGATCGCCTCGCGATGTATCAACGCTTGCGCGAAGAAGCGCGACAGGCCGGAACACCGCTCGGACACGACGCATTTCATGAATCGTACATTAGATTGGTCGAACTCGTTCAACAGCGCCAACTAGGCGGCATAAGAATTGTTGCGGCGAAGTAGGTCGTAAGCTTCTCAATGTGGATGTGATTTGTTGCGCTGCATATGTCGCTTCCTGGCCCATAGCTGACCTTCCGCCCGCACCCGCTCGAAGACCGCTTCTGACCCGTAGCGGATATATCGTGCGAGTGCCGATAACGTCGTAAACCGGCCCGCTAATACCCGTTGCGGATTACGTGGTTGCGAGTTTTTTGAAAGATGCAGTCGCGCTGTCCTTTTGACCTCCAAATTCATGGTGATAGTGTCGCAATTGCGGCCCGTCGGGGAGGACATCATGGGATGGTTTGACCGACTGTTTGGAAGGACGTCTTCGCCCACTGCGAGACTCTTTGTGAGATTTAGGCGGAAATCACGGGCACCGACCGATCCTGATCTTCTGCAGATTGCCAAAACCCGAAGAGGGCATATTTCGCGGAAGGCCGTGAGAGAGGAATATAATCGGCTGCTCCTGGAGAAGTACGAACACGATAAGTCATGACTTCCAACCCCATCCAATAGTGCCACTACGTGAAGCCTGGCGCTCGCCTCTAGCGATGTCGGCACGTGACCCGAAGTTGCTCCTGCGGCCTATACCCGCAGCTGGCCGCTGTGGGTGCACCAACTAACGAGACGTGATACCCTGCCTCCCATCGTCCTCAGGCCTCAATGAGGTACGAATGAAGCGGCGGGAGTTCATAGCCGGCACTGCGGTGCTGCTGGTTTCGCCAACACCTTTGCGGGCCCAAGGCGCGCCTCGCCGGATCGGCTTCTTGGGCGGATTCCTAGATTCTCAGGGTCGCAACGCGTGGCGCAATGGTTTGCGCGAGAAGGGCTGGATCGAAGGCAAGAACCTGCTCGTTGAATATCGATTTGCCGAAACTCCGGATCGCATGGCAACCCTAGCTGCGGAGTTGGTGGCGCTAACTCCCGATCTGGTAATTGCCCTAGGGCCGTCACCAGCCCTTGCCCTTAAATCGGCAACTGCCACCGTTCCGATTGTATTCGTGGTTGTCGCCGATCCCGTGGGGCTCGGTCTCATCCAAAGCCTCGCGCATCCAGGCGGTAACATCACCGGCCTTGCGAGCTGGGTGCCGGGAGATTGGACCGCCAAACAAATACAAATCCTCCAGGAACTGGTTCCTCGCGCGTCGAAAATTGCGCTCTTGGTCAATCCGGGCAACCCCATGCATAGGCTGATGGTAGCCGAGGAGGCACCAAGCGCAGCGCGGAAGCTGGGCGTGGCTCTGCCGATAGTTGAGGCGACCACGGACGAGGAACTTGATATCGCCTTTGCCTCGGCCGCCGCCCAGCGCGCCGATGCAATGATTGTCTTGGGCGATGTTCTGATCATTCGCCAAGCCCCACGAGTTATCGCGCTCGCTGCGAAACATCATCTGCCCGCAATGCATTTCTTCCGACAATTCGCGGATGGCGGCTTGGTCGTCTACGGCCCCGATATATTCGATCTATTGCGTCGTGCTGGCACCTACGTCGACAAGATCCTCAAAGGCATCAAGCCTCCCGAGTTGCCGGTCGAGCAGCCGACCAAATTCGAATTTGTGATCAACATGAAGACGGCCAAGGCGCTCGGCTTAACAGTGCCGACCTCACTACTCATTCGCGCTGACAAGGTGATTGAATAGAGCTATCTCGTTGCGATGCAAGAGTCCGTTCATGCCCCTAAGCCGAAGAGCAGTTCAGCCGACGTGATGTCCGCTGTCGCTGGTGAACCCGACGCCGAGCTGACTCTGGACCGAGCGCGGCTTGTGACCCTTAGAAAGCGGGCGAGGATAGTGGCATCAAATGCGAACAAAAAAAACGGGCCGATCCCCTAACACTTGCGCACCAGCAAAGTCCAAACAGGCGATGCACCGTCCCAACCTCGAAGGCGCCCCGACAGCCGCACCTTCAGCCCGGCTTCCGTGATCCGCTCGACAACAAGATGCAGCGCGATCACGTCGCCCTCTGACAGCTCCACACAGCCACGCTTCCGCGACCACACGGCCCCCGGGAAGCGAAACAAGTTCGCCTTCAGCCATCGGCCGCCGCGCTCCGACAGTGGTTGTAAGTCGACCTGAGCGCCGGCCCTAGGCTGCAGCCTGACATCTGCCCGTCGCAGCCAATTCGGAATCCAGCCCATGCGAAATGACTAGCCGATACTTTTCACGTTTGTCTATGCTTCGTCCGTCTGAATGGATTCGCCGCTCTGTCAGACGCCAAACGAGCGAGTTATCTGCTTCGTCATGACCAGAACCGCGTCAGTGTACTTTCCGTTTGACACTTGATGATCCCACAACGCCAAAAAAAGAAGTGCGAAAGCAGCAATCATGCATCCTTTGAGCATCGGCCTCTCCCATGAAGAGACTGCCAACCGAGCAGGTCTTAGCTGATAATTTAGCGGAAACGGAGTCGCCGCCACGACGCGTTGCAATGCTCAAGACGTTGGCAATGACTTATTAAGTTTCCGTAAAATCAGAAGTGGAGCGGCACACGCCCGGGAAATGATGATCATCGGGGGTCGGTGATGAGGGCGTAGGCTCCACGCGAAACGCGCAACACGCCTTCGCCAAAGCCGGCGACGAATTGATCGGACGAGTCCGCTGGCAGCATCTGGCTGAGGTCATCGAACGAACCGCTCACCATGGTGGCCAACTCGTATGCCGAAGCATGCTCCGCCCACCGGCGGCGGAACTCCAAACCACGTTGCCGCTCACCCTCTGCGTCCATCGTCCCCGTTGACCGGCCCCGGCGAAGTTGTTGCCGCGCCGGGGCCTTCGACGTTCTCGCCAATCGTCGGAAGCTTGGGGGCTTGAAAGACTGGCAAGGCGCACCGTAGACAAACAGACCATCCGTGTTTGGCTAGTGCACTATGTGCCAATGCCGGTGCGATACTCCGAGGAGTGAGACGGGGTTAAATCGAGTTCGCCGTCTTGACTCGATGTTCTCTATTGTTCTAGTGCGGAAAATCCAGGTTCGCTAATGCCCACACTCGAATATGTCCGCTCGGAAATAGAGCGTATGCGCTCGCAGATCAGCCGACAGCGGAAGGAAATCCTTCAATTGCAGCGAGCCGGGCTGTCGACCGCCTCGGCTGAGACCCTGCTTCAGCGCATGCTGAGCAAGGTTGACGACCTGTGCGCTGAGCGGGACCGGCAGGTGCGGGCTGCAAAGGAAAGCCCGCCCTATGCGTCCGGCAAGCCGATAAGGGGCACTCCGGCAAACCGAAGGATGTGATGGATAACCTTCGGCGTTTTCCGGCGCCTTGCGGTAATTGCTTCTGATGCCACGCATGTTCGGGTCGTGATGGTGGTTGCGCTTGGTCGTCGCCGTAATGGCGCTGCCCCGACGATTGCAAAAAGGCGCCAGTGCTGGTTGGCACCGCCGCGCGGTCTTTGCGTAAGTTACTTTGCTGCTTGCGGCGGCGGCGGCTTGGGGACTGTGGTGAGCATGCGGTGCTTCCACTGTCCGCCCTCGCGAACATCAACTGCAGTCCAACGGCCAGAACTCTCTATAGCGGTACCGCTCTGGTTCTTACCGCTTATTTTGTACTCGCCAATAGAGAGAGCGGTATCTGCGCCCAGCGGCCACGCCTGATCAACTGTTATCTCGCTATGATCAAAACCGGCCTTGAACGGGAGTTCGTAGTATTTTGCGAAATCCGTCTGCATTCCTGCTGGATTGACGATAAAGCCGCCACTTGCAAAAAGCGCAGCAATACAGGCAGCATCTTTCTTATTGAAGCATTCCGCGTATGCTGAAGCGAGCTTGGCGATTTCCTGCTTCAGGTTTTGATCCTGTTCTGCGGCAGCCGCAGGTAACGAAAGCGCCAGAAGGAAACCTAATATGTGAGATATTCGCATCTTGTATCCTCCCACTAAATGCTGAAAACTTTCCCCCGTAAGTTGGTCCGGACGAGCTACACTATCCCAAAGTCGGGATCGAGGCTTGCGATTCATCGCAACGCGTAGGCCGCCACAATGGTCGGCCTACTCCGTTTCCATGTCGGATGTTGGCCCTAAGCCGAAGAGCGGTTCAGTCACGGCGATGTCTGCTGTCGCTGGACGCCGAGGTGCACTTGCCTCGCCAGCCGTTTTTGACTCTAAGCGGTCGTCGCGATGACCAGGAGCCGTTCTTAGAGCGCTGACAGCGCGCACAGGCGCCGCTAAAGCAGATCTGCTGCTTCGCTGCACGGCTACGGGGGACGCTGACGTACCAGGGTCCACGAGGTGGGCACCTAGATGATGCGCTGATGCTGTACGAGGGTGAATCTAGAAAAGTCGCCGCAGGCCTCGCGCCGACTTTCTTCCCAATCACAACAAGCTACAGCGACTTGGCCCTTTCACGGGCTGCTTCGACTGCATCCATCCCGGTCTGCCTGATCCGATCCAGAGCCTCGCCGCCGGTATCGGAAACCTCTGCCAACAGCGTGTCGGAGTTTTCGCGCAACGCCTGCGAGACGGCAGCAACTCGGCTGTTCAGGTCGGCCCTCACAGCATCGCTGGTCCCTCCGACATACTCGTTCTCGATGTCGGTTGCCCTAAATGCCCCCGCGACTGCAGCGCCGATGGCCAAGCCGACGACGCCAAGCACCAGCGGTTGCCTTTCGAGCACATCAGACAACGACGACTTCGCTTTTGAGACGGCTTCGCCGCCCGGAACCTGGTCGCCCACTTTGGCGAAGCCGTCCCGCACCATCTCTACGCCGCCCTCGAACTGGGCCCTCATCTTGTCGGCGGTCTCTGACAGAACGCTGGATGCGGCGCCCTTGGCTGACTGCAACGTATCGTCGCCATCGAGTGACCCTACGTGATCCATTTCGGGCGCCGTGGGAGGCGCCGCAGTGCGCTGGAGCGCCGACGCCGTAGTCCGCATCGTGCTCACTCCGGTATCGACCACACCGGACGCGGCAGCCGCCGTGGACCGAGCTGCGCCCTTGATCCTTTCGTCGCCAGCCATAAGCCACAGCGCGCCGCCTCCAATCAAGACGGCGGCAAGGGGATTTTCCTTGGCCGCTGCGATCAGATTGTCGAAAAAGCTAGTTTGCGTGCTCCTCATCGCACCATTCCCTTCACGGTGTCCTTGTCCTTTTCCAGCTGCCTGAGGGTCTCCCGCGGCGCGAGATTACGGGCGTCCAGCCGGTTGATGCCGACCGCAAACAGCACGCCCGCAATGGCGCCAGCGAGAATCGCGGATGTCAGGTAGGAAAGCGGTTGCGACCATCCCGCGGAGATCAACGCCGCCGACAGTGCGAACAGCGCCATCACAATGGCGGGGATCACCAGAAGGGCGCCACCGGCAATGAGGCCTGCTGCTCCCGTTATTTTCCGCACTCTGTCGCTGAGTTCAGCCTTGGCCAAGTCGATCTCGTTCTGGAACAGCTTGGCAAACTGCCCCATCGCGTCCGCTACAAGTGTGGAGATGGTCCGAAGATCGTTCTGGCTGGTCTTTATATCGTGCTGAATGGTCATGATACGCTGCCGCCTTTGAAGGAGGTCGGTCCCTGCGGATTGCTGCCGGATACCGATGCGCCCTGCGTGGACGCGTGTCCGGCTCCGGTTGAAGACGTGGTTCCGCGCCAGGCGTCGCCCTGCCTCCATGGCGTTCCACTGCTCATTCCAGGTCGCGATGATGAAGGCGAGCCACCGCCGGAGGCCTTCAAGAAGCGTACGGCGGCGAAACCGGCGAGCACCGAGACGCCAAGGAAAGCGGCCGGCTGGCGCTTCGCGAAATCAGTTGCGCCGTCGAGCAGATCGCGGAAGCTGCCGTTTCGGATCTTCTCGGCGGCATCTTCAGCATAGTCCGCGGCGGAGTTGATGCCGCGGGCGGCGAAAGGCACGTCGCTCTCGAAGGCACGAGCCGCTTCCCGAACATTCCCCGCAAGTCGCTCAATGAACTCGGCTCCAGAGCGCTGCTGCTCGCGTGCCTGCCCACGAATCTCGTCCATAGTCCCCGAAGCGAGGTCCTTGGCCGCATCCCCCGCTTCCTTGAACTTGTCCTGTGCGACGTCAGCCGTTGCCTGAAAAGCGTCGCCGGCCCGCTGCTTCGCAGTCGCTGCAGCGTCCGCCACTTGGTCCTTTAGGTTCTTGGGAGCACCCGCGTCCCGATCTTGATTTGATGTCGTGCCTCTGTTCAGGTCTAGATCGTTCATGATGCGTTCCTTCAAGTATTGGAATTGCGAGAGGGATTGAAAGCGGCTCCGACGACGTCGTCGGCGGCTGTCTTGAGCGAGTCAGCGAGGTTGTGGGTCATGCGGCTGGCATGCTCACCGAGACCGGCCTCAGCGACGCTGTTCGTTGCCGCGTCGGCTGCCGACATTGCGGCATCTTTCGCTGCTTCAAATCCGGACTGAGCGGCCTCGGCGGCGGCCCGCTGCACGTCGTCGCTCGCCTGGCCCATTGCCTTGGCTTCAACCTTGGTTTCCGGAAGAGCGGCTGCGATAATGGCTCCGATCGCAACGCCAAGGCCAGCGATCAGCGCGGCATTATCGCTGATAGTCGCGCGAGCTTGTTCGGGCACCCTTCCGGCCGCGTCCTTCGCTGCCGAGG
The DNA here is from genome assembly GCF_055811835.1 of Bradyrhizobium sp. WSM4874. Lineage (NCBI taxonomy): Bacteria > Pseudomonadati > Pseudomonadota > Alphaproteobacteria > Hyphomicrobiales > Nitrobacteraceae > Bradyrhizobium > Bradyrhizobium sp. WSM4874. The sequence continues at coordinate 213,350 of NZ_JBVVPR010000007.1, read as the reverse complement.
CACTGTCCTTCGCCGCATCCACCCCGCTCTTGAGCTTCTCGCCAATCGTCTCGGCGCCTTGGCTGGCCCGTGCGCGTAAATCCGCCGCGAGACCGGCAGTCGAATCTTGCGCGGTCTCGGCCATGCTGGCGGCCTGATTCCGGGCGGAAGATAGTTGATCAGTGAAATCGCCTTGCATGGCGCGCGCTCGGCCCGCCATGTCCTCGAAAACCTCGCCCGCCTTGTCCATCGCAGGGCCGGAAACCTCGGCGGCGCGGTCTCGCACGGTTTTCGAGGTGAGCGCCAAGCCGGCACCGATCATTAAAAGCGGCAAGGGGACACCGCGTGCCAAGCGCAGGAGTGGAACCGCCACGGCGGTCCCGGCGGCCACGGTCCGCATCGGGTTGTCCATGATTTGCTGCTTCAGTCCGTCGACCCAATTTTTTGTCGTGTGGCTGACGTAGTCCGATATTTCCGACTTGATGTGCTGCGGCGACATCTTGTGGCGGATGTCCTCGGCCGTCTCCGAGACCTGCTCTTTCAGCCGATCGACCGTAGCGGCCAACTCAGCGCGACTTCGCTCGGACTCACGCCTTAATTCTTCCACGGACCGCGTCATCGCATCACCCTCTCCCGCTTTTCGGATTTCTTTCAATCGAACTCACGGTTTTTTGAATTGTTCCTAGTGACCCGCTCCGCGGCGGTGCATTCCATTGACGGAGCGCACTTGGCACGGGGCGAGAGCGTGATCTGATCGTCGCCAAACGCGAGACTGCAATACAACTCAGGAGGTGTTAGCGGCAGCTCAGACGGGAGTAGATATCGGCCGACCGGCGCAGTCGGCTGCATGCTCTGTTCTGCTGTGCGGCCCGGGCGTCGACCGTCACGGGGAGAGATCCGGGTCCGCACCCCGAAATCGTCATATGCAGCTCAATGTGGTGCCGACGAATTACGCGGCGCCTCGGTCGTGGCAAGCGATAGCGGAGCTGCGAGTGAGGACCCAACTGGGCCGAGCGCCAGACGAACCAGCTGGACGACAGCCGATCTCCGGTCAGCAAGAGTGGCGCACAAGAGCGCTGGACGATCCGCCAGCGGCATACTAGTCAGTCGCCCTCGCCGGATCGGCGGCAGCAATCTGCAGTCCCGCGCTGTTGAGAGCCTCCGCAATTTGCTTCGCGAGCAGCTTGGCTTCTTCAATTCCAATTTTTGCGTCTGGGTGATGTGCAAAAAACGCGCAAATCGTCGTGGAGATGATTATATTCACCTGGTGGGAATCAATCATTTTACGTCACTCGAAAATGCGAACTGCTTTATCGGATCGGCGGCCGCATCCCCGGAGAGCGAAGTCATCGCAAGCCGAAAAACGAGAGAATGGCCGCAATTACAACTATCAGTCCTATGATGTAAATCAGGCCGTTCATCACAAGTATCCTTCTGGCTCGGTGAACGAATATTATTCGAAGGTCGCAGGCCCACTTTTCTCATTGCGCGGCTGAACCGCCGTTAATTTTTCGAGCTCAACTTCCTTTTCGATGGCCGATAAGGAATTGCCGATCTTGTCGACGATTTTGACCAAATCGGCATGGGTGATGCGAAGCCGCTTTCGCACTGACTTTACCTGCTGTGCGTTGGCGAGATCGAGCGTCGTGCGAACAGGCCGTGGAGGTCTTGAGCACAGCATGAGCAGGTCTCCTGACTAACTAAGATCAGCGGGGTCCCTTTTGTTCCGTTGCCATAATGTGGGCGTGGGAGTTCAGGAAGCCGGCTAATTCGCACTGCCGCGCAAGGTGTAACGAAATAGAAGGCCGTCCGCTGCTTGTGACTTGTCTGTTTGAAGGCCGTATGTCGGCGGCGAGATCCCAGGGGACGGGCAGGCCCCATTGCCCGCTATCGATCTCGCGAATGAGAGATCGCGCCGCAGGATCCGGCCTCAGTCTGGCATCGGTGCAGGACCTGGTAGCTAGCGGGCCGGCGGCAAGAATGCCTGTTGTCGTCTTCGGGTGACGCGCTGCTATCGCTCGCGGTCAGGAAAGTTTCTAGCGTGGCTGTGCAACCAAGCAAATATGTTGAGCATCGTCAGCTCTCATTGCAACTTTTCCCGCCTTCATTGTTGACGAACCGGAGCGAACCCGCGGCTTATGTCCGCCGCTGGCTTACCAATGGTCTCGTTATTTTCCGGAGAGCGCTTGCAGTAAGTGGATTTGCTTGGTCCGCCTGGTGGCCGGAGCCGTTGCTCTAACGCCTGCACCGTCTGCGTCGGCAATGCCAGCTGCCAAGCTGGACGCACTGGGTGGGTTCAGACTGCCCCTCTTGAGGTTAAGGGCGGCCACGGACATGGCGGTGGCCACGGGTCGGGTCATCGCGGCGGGGCGTGGTCATCACTACGGTTGGGGCAGACGCCGAGGCCATCACTACGGTTGGCGGCACCATCGCCGCTGGTAAGCGTTACGAATTTCGGCCCGGACTTGGTGTCCGTGGAAGTGCGGAGTGCATAGTTTTAATTTTGTTAACCATGAGGCGCCACCTTGCGGCATGGATAGCATCGAGGATTCGCCCAAGCTGAAGCCCCTTTTGGACGCAGCACGAATTGGACCGACTAATTCTGCTCGCCAAAGGACGGGCCACCGCAGCCAAGGCGGCCAAGGTACTGGGGCGCCGCGTCGGCTCGGTGCGTCGGCAAGCTCGCGAAAAGGGATACTGCTTTACAAGACCTAAGGGCAGAGGATTTTCTCCAGATGGAAAATCATCAGGACGTCTTAGCGCTACAGCGGAAGCTGGCGCACTGTCGCCAGCTCATAAAAGAGTTTCCGGACGGGCTAACTGCGAAGCATCTCCGGGAGCTTGAGGACGAACTGAAAGCTGAGCTGGCAGCCGAGCTACGCACCATTACGCGGCAGTAATCCGCTCCCTGCAGACCGCGCCGCAGGAACTCAATGCGCATTCTTGCGTTGGCGCGACATGCCCAAAGAAATCGCAATAGCGTTTTGGTCATTGGCTGCCGCCTGCCTTTTGGCGTTTAGCTTCGCGGCTCTCCTCTCTTCCCACTAACAGGAGTAGTCAAAAAGCTTGGGGCCATTGTCGCAAGCAAAGTCGGCTTATGGCCCCAATGCGAAGTCTAGGCAGCGTACCGGGTGGTCGGCTCATAGGGGGTACCGCAACCTAGGCGATGGGCCGCACTCATCAATGGAAAGACTCGCCGCGAGGTCAGCTCCCCATTAATGGACATGCAAATGGACAGCGGCGACTTCGCCTTCGGGTTATGAGCGCCCTTCGGAGTGTCGGCCGGCTGCTTCCGATCTGCACTGAGCGAGACTGGCAAGTGCGGCCGGCAAAGGAAGGTCCGACCTATAGCTCGGGTAAGACGATAAGGGGCACTGCGTGCAACCGAAGGATGTGATGGATAACCTTCGGCAATTTCCTGCGCCGCCGGTGATGGTGCGGGCACTCATCATCGCTGGCCTCAAAGAGGTGAAGCTCTATCGCCAGCGGCACACTGCGGAATCTGCGGTTGGCATGCTGGAATGAAGCTCACCGCCCATACCTTCCCGGCCGATTCGCCCAATCAGTTTCTTCAAAAATTCGTTTGCCAGCTTCTCCGGGCCGTGCTTCGCCTTCAACGCGTCCCATGCGACGCTGAAGCGTCCCTTCGCCTGATCCAGCGTCGCTGCGTCGCCGAACGGCGGGCGGGAATTGTGACGGTGACGTTCCAAAGCCAAACTGCGGGCGCGCGCTCATGGGCAAGCCGGATCCCCCCGATCAGCTGGCCGTCTCCAAACACCATGAAATGGTCAGGGCGGATTGCGCGGAGGCGGAGCATGTCAATCCTGATGCAGGTCTATGTCTGGAAACATCGTCTCCGCCGAAGCTCGCAGCATATCGAGTAGCATTCGCGCCTCTTCAAGCTGATGCTCTAGTTTGTGTTTATTGTCGCTCGGAGGGCAGTCCTGGATCAGCGCACGGGTGTGCTGCAGGCAGAGATCGAGCAGAAGGATCGCGCGGCGAGCATGGTGAGCGGTCTCGACCGCGTGTTTGGAAGCGGATTTCGGAAATGGGACAACGTTACGCACTAGAAAACACTCACTCAATTTCAAAGAGGGGTAATCTACTGAGACCCGTTTAACGCGAGTTCAATTTTTCAATCGCTTTCGTGCAGTGTTCTGAGACCGACCTTAGCAGGTCATTAATAATAAATTAGGCGCCCCAACCTAGGGGTGACGCCTTGACCCTTCGCCTACGCTAGGGCCCCCTCCATGGGCCCGTGAAGGCCAGTCCGGAGGAAGAGTGTCGTAGGGAGGTGAGTAGGCGGTTTTTTGCCGACGCCCCCCGTTACTACCCAAGAAATGTAACGCGCAAGTCTGCAAATGTAACGCCCAATCTGAAATCGTCGAATCCTACGATCGGGGACATTACGAGTCTCGGATTGTGCGTTACACGATTTCGGCTTCGACGTTACCGGAGCCGGCTTTGCCCGTTACCATCCTAGATTCAAATCCTTGAAAGGCGAGGTGCGGACTGCGATTTGCGAAGGTGTGGCGAGTTAACGGGGGTTTGAATCCCTCCCTCTTCGCCAGTTTTCCAATTCTATCCGCCACTTTCTTCGCGCAGAAAACCTTGAAAAATCGCGTTCCCGGCCGGCGTGAGTGTGCAAGTGCCGAAGCGTGTAGGCGGGAAAGCCGCGGACGCCCCCCGTTACTACCCCAGAAAAGAAACGTGCAGTTTGAAGAAAGTAACGCCCTGTTCTGCAAAAGGTAACGCCCCGTTCCAACGAACTGCGCGTTACAAAAGTCGCATCTGTGCGTGACAAGACTCCGAACTGGGCGTTACCGGCGCGCGACGCGGGGATAGTCATGCAGGGACGATCAAGCTTTCGAACCGAAGGCCATTCTTTCGGATGAGCACGGCGCTCAATACCTCTGTCGAGAGGCCAAACAAATTCAGCTCTCGCTGGGCCGACGTTTGCCGTCAAACCGTGAGGCAAGCAAGGTAGCGGGTGCACTCACCGGCTGTGCCGTGCAGCCGACGGCTGGCATCTGGCCTTCCCTGCGCCCTCTGGGGTTCTAGAGCGGGACTTCTAACGCCGGGAATTTGATCCTTTGCGGTATTGGTGCGTCGAGCAATGCGTTGTTTAGGTCGTGGGCTCCGCTGGCCGGTGGTGACGCGTTGAAGGCTGCTTGCCACGCCGAGAGCACGGCATACGGCCGGGCCCGCGAAACTGCTCCGCCTGCTTGGTATGGCGACCGCGGACACTTGCGAAGTCATCGTTCAGCCCGAAAGAGGCCGACGAGGGAGGTCACGACCAAATAGATCCTGCGCTTTGAGCGCGACTTCTGTTGGTTCCGCGGCCCCAACTTGGCGGAGCGCGTTTCAGAAGGAGCGTTGATCGCGGTCGATCCGAATGGAGTGCAGACACCCGTATCCTTGATGATGCTGCACTTGGGTGCTACACACCTTGGTGTCGCCCGGATTTTCTTCAGACTTTTCAGGCACGTAGTTGTGGAGGCCACGGGGCTGCCGTCTAGCTGGGGACCCTCCCGCCCCAGCCACTTGATAACGCTCGTCTATCCTGCCCTTCTTTGGTGTTCGATCAGGTCCCGCCGCCTGCAGCTTGCAGTTGGTCGGCAACAGCCGGTGAAGGTCCTCCCCATCGACGATACCGGCGTTGCAGATGAAAATGTCGAGCCTCCTTTGCTCCGATGGGGTGGATGTATGTTCCCCCTCAACGATCGAAGACTTCTCGTATTTCAATGCGTGGAGGAGCCTCAAGCATATCCAGAAGAATTGTAAGATCACCCCTTTGTGTCCGCCACGCGATGTAACCCTGCTGCTGCGCGAGGCTTTCCCATTCCTGGATCAGGGTGAAACGGGCGGCGTTTTCCGGATCCTGGGTCGACCAGCTGAACCGTTGCCCCGCGGCCTTCCGTGTCACTGGTATGACCGCCAGCAGGTGCTGTTTTAAGGCCTCCGCATTGCGAGCAGTCATGTCGATAGTCACAATGACGGGCCGTGCGTCTTTCGGAGCAGCAATGGCGGGGGATTGTTCCTGCTTTGATGGCATCATGGTATCGGTCATGGCGAACTCCATAGTTGATTTCAGGACAGCCTTCCGACACGAGGCTGTCGGCGGGCTCAATGGTTCTTCGGCGGTCTGCGCAGCAGCGGCCGGATGCTTGGCATGGCCGCGCGACCCATTGTCGGCCAATCCTTGAAGGCGCCGGCCGCGAGAAAGGCGAAGCTGGCCTCCCACGAGGGACGAAGCTTCATGCGCTCGTACCAGGCCGCAAGATGAGGCCGGTCACAGTTCGTGATCAACGTCGTCAACCCCATCTGGTCGAGCCGGGCGATGTAAGGCAGCGCCGTCAAATCGAGCAGGGTCACGTCATCGTTGATCAGGTAGGAGGTGCGGCCCAGCATTTCCTCGAACGTGTCGAGCATCTGCTCTTGAGTGCGTACGGCATCGGCGAACTCCAGGGCCTTTAGGCCCTGGCTCACGGCCGCTCGGCGCAATTTCCGGTCTCGCTCGTTGGGCATCGCTGCCAGCAACGCCTCTAGCCGGTCGGAAGGCAAGTGGAGAAGAGCCGGCCGCGCGAGTATCGCATAGTGCATCATACCATTGGCCGGATGGTTGACTTCATTGAGCCGGCAGATGTGAGCGCGCATCCGCTGCCGCAGGACCGGGTCGGAAGGGCTCAACGGCGGAGATGGAAACACCTCATCTAGATACTCGAGAATGGCGGCCGTTTCGAACATCCGGTCGCCCCTGTGCACCAGCGTCGGCATGACGCCGGCTGGGTTGACGGCACGGTAACCCGGCGCGTGCTGCTCGCCTCCCAGCGATATTTCCACGCTTTGAAAGTCCAGCTTCTTTTCCGCCAAAGTCAGGCGGACCTTCTGCGACGATGCGGAAGCGAGATTGTGATAGAGCGTCAAATCGATCATGGAGGTATGATGCCCGACATGGAGAACAGTCGCTTTCAAAAACCTGCTGCGTCCGGGCTGCTCTTTTCCTGGGGAGCACGTGCCTTCTACGTCGGCCCGAGTTTTCGGCTGAGCCCTCATCGGAACGCCGTAGCCGTGCTGGCAATTGGCGTCGATCGACCATTTGGCGTTGCCAGAAATCCGAAGATGCAAAACTCCGCTTATCGCAGTTGCCGGACTGCGTTGATCCCGCCAAATATGTTGCATCATTTCCAAATTGGGCGAGGCCGCGTTGCTTTCCTTTATGTGGATGGGCGCAGCCGCGACCTGGAGCACCTGCAGTCGCTTGCAGCCGAAGAAACACCAAGAGCCTCATTCGACCTGAGCATCGAAAATGAGCTGATCGAATTGTCCACTCGGCTATCGGATGGGGTGATCGATTGGAAGAAGGCGCGCGGCGAGCTCGTTGAGCACCTCAACGCCCCCGCGCCGGGCGGGATTGATTGTCGGATCGCAGAGTTGATTAAACAACTTCACGCCGAGCCTGCCGCCCGGACGCCCTTGGCGTCAATCGCAAAGAAACTCGAAATGTCCGAGTCACGTCTCATGCACGTCTTCAAGCGCGACGTCGGGATCCCATTTCGCCGATATCGCATGTGGGTTTCGATGGGGGCTGCCATACGAATGATGCAAGCTGGCGCAAGGCTTACGGATGCCGCGCTCGGAACAGGTTTTTCTTCCTCGGCTCACTTCAGTGCCAGCTTCCGCGAAATGTTTGGGATTGAGCCTTCGCGACTGAGCCAAGCCATCGCTTCAGCGCCCCCGCCTTGATGCACCAGTCCTCTAGTCAGGGGATGCACTTCGGGGCCAGGCGTTGTAGATGGCGACGGCCTTTAACCTATTGTTCCGGCTAGGGGCGATTTCCGGTCCCCTATCCCTCATACTGATCCGGTCCCATCGCCCAAAGCGATTGATCGTGGCCGGATGCGTAGTTGCGATTGTTCAGGGCCGGATTGCGATTGACCATCGGCCGCATGAAATCGGGTGGGTGGCGCTGCGCACCTCGTGCTCGACCGTGAACAGCGGCTTGCCGCTGTCGAGATCGACGATGTCGCAGAAGCGGTATTGGTACTGATTGTCCTCGCGCGAGATCAAATCGCGCGCCAGCAGCTTGCGATAAGGGCCGGAGAAATCGGTGATGTACATCTGCACGTGGTGGCCGTCATAGTCGCCTTGCGGTCGATCGGTCTCGCGGAATAACAAATGCTGGTCGCGCCCCGTCTTCACGGCGGCGACCGTGCCGTCGCCGTTCCACAGCTCCGATGGCATGCCCATGATCTCGGGGTAGAAGGCGCAGATGCGCGCGGCGGATCCTACCGGCACGTCGAACTCGACGTAGGGAATGCCGAGCGCGACGCGGCCGAAGCGCGCGGCGTCGGGCTCGTAGCATCGCAAACGGTTGCCCCACGGACAAATCGCCTCGACATGGTCGTTATGCTCGGCGAAGGCGAACGCGGTGCCCTCGAGCTTCTTGGCGACCGACGCCAATCGCGTCAGCAGCGCCTCGCGGCCCGCGATGACCAGTCCGATATGCCCGCGCAGCACCTGCGGCCGGCCGCTCGGCAAATGAAACTGGCTCCGTCCGGCGTTGATCCACATGTTGGTGTCGGACACCATCAGAAAGGGATCGCGGGTGAGCCCAAGGCCTGCGACATAGAACAGCGTGGCAAGCCGCTGGTCCGGGACCTGGATGTTGACGTGCTCGAAATGGATCGCGTTGCCGAGATCTTCTTTGGATCGATCGAATTGTTGCGGCATGGACGGGGCTCTGATGGGGCAGGGACAGGTCCATACTAGAGCACAATTTCCGCCAGTCGAAATGATTCGCGTACCACATCTCAGGGGCGGAGTATGGCGCCCGTTGCCGCCTTGCCGCAAACGCCAATCCCTGTAAGCTGACAAAAAGCACAAAGGAAAGAGATCGATGGGAGGGGTTCTGGACGGCGTCCGGGTTCTCGATTTCGGGCGCTATATCGCGGGGCCCTATTGCGCGACCTTGCTGGCCGAATTCGGCGCCGAGGTCATTCGCGTGGAGAAGCGCGACGGCAGCGAGGATCGCTTCGTGGCGCCGGTGGGTGAAAATGGCGAAGGGGCGTTGTTCCTTCAGGTCAACCGTAACAAGAAGTGCCTCACGCTCGATCCGATGAAGCCGGAAGGGCAGGAGGTGATGCGCCGCCTGATTGCGACCGCGGACGTGGTCGTCGCCAATTTGCCGCCGCCGACCTTGCGCGCGATGAAGCTCGACTACGAATCGCTCAAGGCGATCAAGCCGGACATCATCCTGACGACGGCGACCGCGTTCGGCGGGCCGGGGCCATGGTCCGACCGCGTCGGCTTCGACGGCGTCGGCCAGGTGATGTCGGGCTCGGTGTACATGACGGGCGCCGGCGATCCGCCCTACCGGGCCGCGGTCAACTGGGTCGACTTCGGGACCGCGCTGCATTGCGCGTTCGGCACGCTCGCCGCGCTGATCGAGCGCGGCAAATCCGGGCGCGGGCAGATCGTGGAGGGTGCATTGCTCGCAACCGCCTTGTCCTTCACCAATGCCACGCTGATCGAGCAGGCCGTCATCAACGTCAATCGGGTGCCGACAGGCAATCTCGGCCAGACTGCGGCGCCAGCCGACATCTATCGCACCAGGGACGGCTGGGTGCTGTGTCAGGTCACGGGGCATCCGCTGTTCAAGCGCTGGGCGAAACTGATGGGCGAGGAGGAGGTCTGGCTGAAGGATCCGCGCTTTGCCGACGACATCAGCCGCGGCAACAACGGCCCTATCATCAGCGAGCGGATGGCGCGCTGGTGCGCCGAGCGCACCACGCAGGAAGCCGTCGATACCCTGGGCAAGGCCATGATTCCGACCGGCCCCGTGCTGAGCCCGCAGCAGGCGCTCGTTCATCCGCACATACGCGCCGCCGGCTTCATGCAGGACGTCGACTATCCCGGTCTGCCGAAGCCCGCACCGGTGGCGCGCGCCGCCGTCCGCCTGTCGGAAACGCCCGGCGAGATCGCGACGCGCCCGCCCACGCTCGGCGAGCATACCGATCTCATCCTGAGCGAGCTCGGCTACGACAACGCCGCGATCGCGGCGCTCCGGCAAGGCGGCATCGTCTAGCGATGAACAACGGCGCCTGCACGGCGGCATGACGGCGCGTCGCTGGCCCCTGTCCAGGCGCTACAGCAATTGCTTCAAAGCCTGGGCATCGGCCGGCGCCGCGCTCTTCTGGTCGTTGTCGAAATAGACGTAGACGTCGCAGCCCTGCCGCTTCCAGGACTTGATGCGCCGCGCCCATTGCGCCAGCGTGGGTTTGGTATAGTGCCCGTGATAGCGACCGCTTGGCCCGTGTCCGCGCACATAGACGAAATCCGCCGTGCGCTTCCATGGCGCGGGCGCGTCGTGATGATCGGACAGGCACAGCGAGATGTTCTCGTCGGCGAGCATCCGCAAGATGCGCGGCTGATACCAGCTCGGATGACGGAATTCGAAACTGTAACGCCGCTTCCGCGACAACAGCTTGAAGAAGCCGGCGAGGCGGTCCGCGTTGGCCTCGAATTGCGGCGGCAGCTGGAACAGGATCGGGCCGGCCTTGCCGCCGAGCCGTGAGATACGATCCTCGAGCAGCTCGAGGCTGTTCACCGAACGGTCCGACAGGCGCTTCCAATGCGTGATGAATTTCGAGGCCTTCCAGGCAAAGACGAAATCGCGGCCGGTCTGCTCCCGCCAGGACTTGACGGCCTCGGGCGTGGGGGTGCGGTAGAACACTCCGTTCAGCTCGGTGGTGTCGAACTGCCCGGCGTAGTAGCTCAGCTGCTGCTTCAGCGTCACGCCCTCGGGAAAGAACGGGCCTCGCCAGGAGGCGTAGTGCCAGCCGGAAGTTCCGATCAGAACGCGCGCCATATTTGAGGTGTCCATCCGCTGCGATTTGCCGGATGGGAACGTCCGTGCGGCCGATACGTTGCTCGTGAGCTTGATCAACGCAGGACCGGAACCGATGTACGCGCTGTTCGAAGGCAACAAGCAGATCGGCGACCCCTTTCCCTCCGAGAAGGAGGTGTGGGAAGCCGCCTTGATCGAGGGGCTGGTGACCGACGTGCCGGTCGCGGACGAGGAGGGCGGCCGACTGCTGCCCGCCGGCTATCACGTCGCCCAGGTCGAGGAGACATTCGAGCCGAAGCCGGGCTGGAAGCTGCCGCGCGAGATCTCCTGAGCAGGCGCGTGTTCGCAGGGCGGTGGGCTTACTACGCGCAGCCAGGCTTGGCCGGATGAATGCGCAAGACCCGGCGAGTTCGTTATCGCTTGAAGCACGGCAAGACGGTCGGGCCTCAAGATGATCCGCCGCGGCGGCTGATCGCCGACTTTCGAAATTGGTCCGTCGACGAAGTAAGTGGCGCACCTCGTTGAGGCCCGTTCAGCGAGGCATGACGGATTTGGATTTGCTCAGGTTCAGTTCTTCGATGCCGCTATCGCGATGTCGGGCCGAAACCCGAAAGCTCGTCGAGACCATCACATGGTTTGCATCGAGGTTAAAATGATACTTGGCAGATCTGACGGCATTTGGCTGAATGAGCCGAAACAATGGACCGAGAAGGGCAACAGCCTTGAAGTGGTCACTGACAATGCCACCGACTTCTGGCGCGAGACTCACTACGGCTTTATCCGCGACAACGGACATTTTCTCGGGTTTAAGGCCGGGGATGCCTTCACGGCCGAGTTGCGGGTGCGCGGTAATTTCCAAGCGCTCTACGATCAAGCCGGCATCATGGTGCGCGTAGACGCTAATCGCTGGCTTAAGGCCGGAATCGAATTTGCCGACGGACGGGCCATGCTTTCGAGCGTATTGACGGATGGACGGTCGGACTGGGCAACGGCACCCTATGAGCACGACGCACGTGACTTCCGATTGCGGGTAACCGTTGCTCATGGCGTTCTTCGTGTGCAAGCTTCGAACGATGGCAAGGTTTGGCCTCTCATGAGGCTTGCGCCGTTTGCCAAGAACCCTTCCTATCTTGTCGGACCGGTGGCTTGCACGCCGGAGCGGGCCGGGCTGGAAGTGGCTTTTTCGGAGTTTCGGATGACGGCGCCGCTCGGCAAGGACCTTCACGATCTAGAATGAGGCTGCTGGAGCGGCCGGAGGCAGCGCTGAAGTCTGAAGTCGCCCATCGCCGTCGGTTGGCGCATTGCAGCGGCAGGTGTGGAGTCGGGTTAGGGCAGAAGTCATTGCCCGGTGCAGATCGCCGCCTTTGACCCGTCGGAAGCATGGCGGGCATCAAGTGCAGTGTCATTCATGGATACACACTCTAGTTCGAGGCCAGCGCCGCCTTGGCGACTTCCGCCATCCAGCTCGCCGCCACCGGCAGGATCGCGTCGTTGAAATCATAGCGCGGGCCGTGCAGTTCGGCGCCATCGCGCAATTCGCCATTGCCGATCCAGACGAAGGCGCCGGGGCGGCGCGAGAGAAAGTGGGCGAAATCCTCACCGGCCATGCTGGGCGCGAGGTCGCGCCGCAACTCGGCCCGCACCTTGTCCGCGGCGAGGCGCGCGAGATCTGCCTCGGCCGGCGTGTTGATCACGACGCCGACGCCAATGACGATCTCGGGCGTGACCTTGACGCCGAAGCTCGTGGCAATCCCGGCGCAGATCTGTTCGATCCGCACCAAGACGGTGTCCTTCACCGCGTCACGATGGTAACGCAGCGTGCCGCCGATCGAGACGCGCCCGGCGATTTGGTTGCGTGCCGTGCCGCCTTCGAGCGTGCAGAGCGAGAGCACGGCGGTGTCGAGCGGATCGACGTTGCGTGAGACGATCGATTGCAGCGCCACGATCAAATGGCCGGCCGCCATCACTGGATCGCGCGTCAGATGCGGCATGCCGGCGTGCCCGGCGTGGCCGTCGATGGTGATGCTGACGCGCCCGCCGGAGGCCATGACGACGCCGTCATGGACCGCGATGGTGCCGGCGGCAAGGCCCGGCCAGTTGTGAAATCCGAACACCCGTTGCATCGGAAAGCGCTCGAACAGCCCGGCCGCGACCATCGCGCGCGAGCCACCAAAACCTTCCTCGGCCGGCTGGAAGATGAAATCGACCGTCCCGCTCCAGCTGGTGTCGGCGGCGAGCAGCGCGGCGGCGCCGAGCAGCGAGGCGGTATGCCCGTCATGGCCGCAGGCATGCATCACACCGGGATTTTGCGAAGCGTAGGGCAGGGACGTGTCTTCGGTGATCGGCAGCGCATCCATATCGGCGCGCAGGCCGACGCGGCCCTGTGCAGCCCCTCGCGTGAGGGTCGCGACGATGCCGTGACCGCCGATGCCTGACACGAAGGGAATGCCGAGTTCGTTGAGCTTGTCCTGCACGAAAGCGGCGGTGGCTTTCTCCTGGAGGGACAGTTCGGGATGCGCGTGCAAATGCCGGCGCCACGCGGTCAGTTTCTGGTGCAGCTCGGGGGTCAAGGCGGGAATCTCTCGGATTGTGTGTCGGCGTCGACACCATAGCCGAATAACCGCAGCTTGCATCAAGCGTCAGCGAATGCCTCGCGTGCAGCAACGCGTTGCGTCTACGGCGACAGCTTCGCCAGCCCGTCCCAATCGAAGCTGATGCCATGGCCGATACGGTCCGGCGCGAGCGCAAGCCCGTCCTGCAGCACCAGCGGATGCTCGATATATTTGTCGAGCCCGAAACCGTGCGCCTCCAGGTAGGAGCGGTTCGGGCAGGCCGCGAGCAGGTGCACGGTGATGTCGTGCGCGCCATGGCTGGTGACGGGCAGGTTGAACGCTTCCGCCAGCCGCGCGATCTTCATGAACGTACTGACGCCGCCGCAATTGGTGACGTCAGGCTCGGGATAGGACACCGCGCCCGCGACGATGTAGTTCTTGAACTCCCACAGCGAACGCAAATTCTCGCCCGCCGCGATCGGCACGCCGCCGGCCTGCATGATGCGGGTGTGGCCCGCGATATCGTCGGGAATGATCGGCTCCTCGAGCCAGGTGAGGTCGTACGGTTGGAATGCGCGAGCGGCGCGGATCGCTTCCTCGACCGTCCATTTCATGTTGGCATCCACCATCAGCGGAAAGCCGTCGCCGAGATGCTGCCGCATCGCCGCGACCCGCGCGACATCGGATTTGAGATCGGGGCGGCCGGCCTTCATCTTGATGGCGCGAAAACCCTTGGCGAGATTGCCGTCGGTCTGCTTCAGCAGCGCCTCGACCGAGAGATCGAGGTCGATGCCGCCGGCATAGCAGGGCACGCGCGGATCGAAGCCGCCGAGCAATCGATATAGCGGCAATTTCGCGCGGCGCGCCTTCAAATCCCACAGCGCGATATCGAGCGCCGAGAGCGCCAGCACTGCCGGCCCGCCGCGGCCGCCATAATGCAGGCCCCACCAGACGTGATGCCAGATCGCTTCGGTATCTTCAGCCTCGCGTCCTTCGACCAGCGGCGGGATCTCGCGCTTGAGGATGTCGGCGACGGCGCCGCCGTTGCGGCCCACCGTGTAGGTATAGCCGACGCCCTCGGCGCCATCGACATCGCGCACCCGGCAAGTGATCAGCTCGAATGCCGCCATGTCGCCATGCATCGAGTCCGACAGCGTGACGGGAAGGGGGATCCGGTAGAATCCGGTCTCGATGGTCGAAATGCGCGGCATGCAGCCTCCCTCTATTTTCTTCTTGTAGGATGAGTAGAGCGCAGCAAAACCCATCATCGTCATCTTCGCAAGTAGCGATGGGTTTCGCTGCGCTCGGGCCGACTAGGGCATGTCCGGCAAGTTGCGCTCCTACTCCGCCTTGATGTTCGCGGCCGCCACGACTTCGGCGAGTTCCCCGGTCTCCTTCGCGATCTTGGCGGCATACTCGGCCGGACTGAGCACACTCACGACGCCCTGCGTCTCCAGCCGCTCCCGTAACGCCGGATCGTTGGCGGCGGCGACGATCTCCCGGTGCAGCATATCGAGCGTCGGCGCGGGCGTTGCCTTGGGCATGAAGAAGCCGACCCAGAACGAGATATCGAAACCGGGATAGCCGGCTTCCGCAACGGTCGGCACATCCGGCAGTGCCGGCAGCCGCTCGGCCGAGGATACCGCGAGCGCGCGCAGCTTGCCGGCCTTCACCAGCGGCACGGCAGACAAGGGGTCGAACACCGCCAGGACCTCCTGCGCGAGGATGCCGACCTCGGAGGCAGCACCGCCGCGATAGGGCACGTGGATCATCTTGACGCCGGCCTTCTGGCTCAGCAGCTCCATGGCGAGATGGGCGAGGTTGCCGTTGCCGCCCGAGCCGTAGGCAAGCGCGCCGGGCGCAGCCTTCGCCGCGGCGACGAGATCGGCGACGGTGTTGATGTTCGCCGTCTTGGGATTCTCCGGGTTGACCACCAGCACGAGCGGCGCCGACACGACCGTGGTGAGTGGCGCGAAGTCTTTTTCCGGGTCGTAGCGGATATCCTTGAACAGCGTCTTGTTGAGTGTGATCGTGGAGGAGTTGCAGGCCAGCATCGTGTAGCCGTCGCCTTCCGCACGCGCCACGCCTTCGGCGGCGATCGTGCCGTTGGCGCCGGCGCGGTTCTCGACCACGAAGGCTTGCCCGAGCTTGTTGCTCAGCCGATCGGCGACGATGCGCGCGACGACGTCGACCGGGCCGCCCGCGCTGAAGCCGACCATGATCTTGACCGGCCGCACCGGATATTTTTGCGCGAGGGCCCCGGTCGTCGCGCACAATCCGGCGATGATCGCCAGCAGGCGAAGTGTTCTTTGCATTGGTTCTCTCCCTAGACGCATCGCAGCCGCTTTTGCATGACGCGGCGCATTCGAGAATCATGATGAGCGGCCGCGCCGGATTTCGCAATCGCGTTTGCAGTCCGGCATTCCGTCGCGCGGCAGGTCGGAGCCGCTTCGAAACAAAAAACGCGAAAACAACCCCATGCACAGTAGCCGACACCTGCGAGAACAAGGACTTGCGCGGACAGGGATTTGCACGAACGAGGATTGCGCGCTTCGCAATCTTCGTTTGACTCGTCGGGCAAAACACCGGCAGAATGCCATCATCGCAAAAATCGCCAGCGTCCACGCCGCCCGACCACGGGCGCCGCGCGGCGATTGCGCGTAAACCCTTCATCGACATCTCGAAAATCCCACAGGCGCGCAGCGAGCGATCGATGTCGCGCGCAATGAGCCCGCACGGGCTAGAGGACACAGCACATGACGACATCTGCGAAACGCCACAGCATGCCCCCGGTTGCGGCAAACGATCGCAGCGGCTCCGCCGCGAGCCCGCGGGTCAAGCTCTACAAGCGGGGGATTGCGATCCTCCATGCCGACCCGCAAGCCGGCGAACGGCTGCTGGCCGAGGCGCTCGGCGCCGCTGATTGCGACGCGCTCCATGGTCTCCTCAGGCAATTGGTGAAGGCCAGCATGACCGGACGGAAACCCGATGAAGCCAATCTCGCCTTCCTGATCTCGCTGGTGAAGAGCATCGCGCCGAAGGACTCGATCGAGGCCATGCTCGCGGTGCAGATGGTGTCCGTTCACGCCGCAGCGATGCGCTCTGCCTGCCGCCTCGCTCTCACCGATGACATTCCGCAGCAGGAGAGCCTCACACGCGCACTGGCCCGGCTGGCCCGCACCTTCGCAAGCCAGATCGAGGCACTCAGCCGCCACCGCAACAACGGCGAGCGCGCGATCACGGTCCGGAATTTGTCGGTGCAGGATGGCGGCAGGGCGATCGTGGGTAACGTCACGCAACACGCGAGCCTGATCGTCGCGGAGCCGAACGTTGACGGAGAGGACGGCGCCATCGCATGAGCAGCGATCACGTTCGCAATACCAGCCCGATGCAAGCGAGCCGCCGCTGCGGCGCAAGGGCTCGTAGTGGTACCCCCTGTTGCGCGCCGGCGATGCGCGGCAAGAGTCGATGTCGCATGCATGGCGGCGCCGCAAGGACGGGCGCGCCGCCCGGCAACCGCAATGCGCGGAAGCATGGGATGTTCACGGGGGAAGCGGTCGCGGAGCGGAACAACGTCCGGACGCTGCTGGATCAGGCAGGCGAACTGCTTCACGAACTAAGCCGCCCCAGTCCGTCGGTGGAATGACAGCGGACGGCTGTTGCGCGTAGCGTCGATCACGACCATGGATATCCGGAGGTCACGGCGACCATCGATCGTGCTCCTCGCGATAGGCATGCTCGTTGAGACGCTCGGCGATCTCCTCCGCCACCGGCTCGCTTTCGGCGTCCGCAAGCGGTTCGCCCTTGTTGGTCTTGACGGTCGTTTTGCTGGTCTCAACCGGGAAGTCATCTGGATGGATCGCGGGCTTTTTCATGGCTCGTCTTTCGGTGGGGGTTCGTCAACCAATTCAAACATCGGCTCGAGATCATCTCTCGCCTGCCTCAAGACGCTGGCCGCGCGCTGCGCATCGGCACCGCCGCTGTCGACGAGATTCGCGTGCCAAGTCATTCCGGCGCCGGTGATCTCAACCGGCGTGATCGCGATCTCCTTCACGAACTCGCAGCCAGGATGCGCATGGACAATGGCAAGCACCCTGGCCGTGAGCTCTCGAACGGTGATCGCGGTTCCGGACATCGACGTATTTGCTCTCCGATCAATCGCTGCGGCAAGCCTGGCTCTCGGCGGTATCCGCCCCGGCCCATCCTTCAATCGTGGTGCTGCTACTCAATCGAGCACGCTGGCGCCTGTTCCGTGAAGTTTCCATGACTTGCGGCGCCCTTAATCGCCGGCCGCGTTGAAATCCTCGCAGCATGGGAACTTCCCGCGGGGGCGCCACTTTGAATGGGCAACTGAAAGATCCAGCCATGAATGCAGAAACGGAACTGAAATTCCGGATTTCACCGCAAAAACTGACGTCGGTGTTGCGGGGCGGCGCGGCGGGCCAGCGCCGCGACAAATCCGAGCAGACGCTGGTGTCGACCTACTACGATACGAACGGGTACAAGCTCAGGCGCCACGGCCTGACGCTGCGCGTTCGCAAGATCGAGGACCGCTACGTGCAAACCGTCAAAGCAGGCGGCGCGGGCGGCGTAAGGCGCGGAGAATGGGAGCACGAGGTCTCCGGCGCAAATCCCGATCTTGCCAAGACCAGCCATACACCGCTCCGGCGCCTTGCGACGGGGAAACTTCCCCGCAAGCTGAAGCCGGTATTCCAGACCGACATCCGTCGGATGGCGCAGGCCCGCCGCGTACGAAAGAGCCAGATCGAACTCGCCGTCGACCGGGGCCGCATCAGCGCCGGGCGGCGGTCACGGCCCGTTGCCGAACTGGAGCTGGAACTCAAATCCGGACATGTCGCGGACCTGTTCCGCCTCGCGCGCGATCTCGAACGCCGAACGGGGGCCGAGCTTGATCTGCGCTCCAAGGCCGAGCGCGGTTACCAGCTCGTCGCGGACAGCGGCGGCGGCGCGCAACATGCCGAGGCGATCGAGCTCATTCCCGAGCAATCGCCCCACGAGGCATTCCGCGTGATCGCGCATTCGACGCTGCGTCACATCACGGCGAACGCCGATCCGGTGCGTGACCTCGATGCCGAGGGCGTTCATCAGATGCGCGTTGGGCTGCGGCGCCTGCGCGCGGCGATTTCGCTGTTCGGCGACATCCTGCCGCGAGCGAGCACGGCGCGGATCAAGGCCGAGCTGAAATGGCTCACCGACGAACTGGCGCCTGCGCGTGAAATCGACGTGTTTCTGAAGGAGAGCATACAGCCGATCACCAGGCATGGCGTCCCGGCACGCGGGGCACGGGCGATCCGCGAGAGGTTCTCAAGGCAAAGGATGGCGGCTTTCAAGCGCGCCCGCGACGCGGTCGCGGCGGCGCGTTACCGCCGCCTGCTGATCGATACGATCGAGTGGATCGAAGCCGGACGGCCTCGCGTCGATGACGACCGCTCGATCGCCGCCTACGCCGCGGAGGTGCTGGATCGGCGCATCAGGAAGGCGCGAAAGCAAGGCAAGCGACTGAATGATCTCGATCCGGTGCAACGCCACAAGCTGCGGATCAAGATCAAAAAGGTTCGCTATGCAACCGACTTCTTCAGCAGCCTTTACGGCGATCGCGGCCGGAGGGAGCTTGCAGCTCTTTCCGGTCGGCTGAAGCAGATTCAATCGGCCCTGGGATCGCTGAACGACTTCATGACACACCGCAAACTGGCGACCGAGGCTGCGCTGACGGCGCCGCCTGCGCACCGCCGCGCCCAGGCTTTCACATCGGGGGTCATCGTCGGCCAGGAACGCGAGGCCGCCGATGGGCTGATGAAGGACGCGGCAAAGGAGCTGCACCGGTTGCGCCGGCTGCGCGCCGTGCCCAGCGGCTGAGCTGAGGCTCCCATGGATTTCCTGATCCGCCGGGATCATCGCTGACAGACTGACCGCCGAGCTATCCCCATGTCCGATCTCGCACTCAACGATGCACGTCCGGTCGCGCAAGCCGCCGCCAAACCCGACCTCCACAAGAAACCCCATGTCAGCATGGTGGCGGTCTTCCTGCTCTTCCTCGTCAGCGGCATCGGCTATGCTGCCTACGGCATCTTCACCGATACGCAAAGCGTCGGCGAGCCGCTCGCGATCAGTGCGCTGCTGCTCCTCGGCGTTGCCCTCATGATCGCACTCGGCTTCGAATTCGTGAACGGCTTCCATGACACCGCCAACGCGGTCGCAACCGTCATCTACACCCACAGTCTGCCGCCGCTGACCGCGGTGATTTGGTCGGGCGTGTTCAACTTCCTCGGCGTGCTGGTTTCCACCGGCGCGGTGGCCTACAGCGTGATCACGCTGTTGCCGGTCGACCTGATCCTCCAGGTCGGCAGCACCGCCGGCTACGCCATGATCTTCGCCCTGCTGATCGCGGCAATCATCTGGAATCTCGCGACCTGGTCGATGGGCATCCCGAACAGCTCGTCGCACTGCCTGATCGGATCGATCATGGGCGTCGGGCTTACCAACGAGCTTCTCGCCCCCACCGGGCAAGCCACGTCGGGGGTCGACTGGACCCAGGCCATGAGCGTGGGCAAGGCGCTGCTGTTCAGTCCGGTCGTTGGCTTCGCGTTGTCGGCCTTGCTGCTGCTGTTACTGAAGGCCGTCGTTCCCGTGCCGAAGCTGTACCAGGAGCCCAAGGGCAAGACGCCGTGGTGGATCCGCGGCATCCTGATCCTGACCTGCACCGGCGTGTCCTTTGCGCATGGCGGCAATGACGGGCAGAAGGGCATGGGCCTCATCATGCTGATCCTGATCGGCGTGGCGCCGACCGCGTACGCTTTGAACCGGACCATGCCGGATTCGAGCACGCCGGCGTTCGTCGACATCACCAGCAAGGCGAAGTCGGTGTTCGCGGCGCGTGCACAAGGCGCTCAGCAGGTCAGTCCGAACGATGCACGCGGCCTGATTGGGACCGCGCTCAAGACCCGGGACCTGAACCGGCCGGACGTGTTCGCAGCGCTCGCAAGCCTGTCCGACGAGGTCGCCAATGGCGTGAAGAGCTACGGATCGATCAGCCGGGTTCCGGCGGCGGCGACGCCCAACATGCGCAACGACATGTACCTGGCGGCCGACGCCATCCGTCTGCTGCCCGACGCGGGCGCCAAGCTCGAGCCGGGCGACGCCGCTGTCCTGAAAAGCTATCGCACCAGCCTGGAAGACGGCACGCGCTTCATTCCCACCTGGGTCAAGGTCTCGGTCGCGATCGCGCTTGGCCTCGGCACCATGGTCGGCTGGCGCAGGATCGTCGTGACGGTCGGCGAGCGTATCGGAAAGCAGCACCTGACCTACGCGCAAGGTGCTTCGGCCGAGCTGGTAGCGGCCGGCACCATCCTCGGCGCTGAGTTTTACGGCATGCCGGTGTCGACCACGCATATCTTGTCCAGCGGCGTCGCCGGCACCATGGCGGCTAACGGCTCGGGGCTGCAGACGGGGACGATCAGGAACATCGTATTGGCATGGGTTCTGACATTGCCCGCGGCCATGCTGATCGCCGGCCTGCTGTACATGATTTTCCACGCTGTGATCTGACCCGTTCGCCATCTGCAACGATGGTCTGTCGGCGCGCCATTTGCGCACGGGCCGTCCGATCGTGTAACGCCACCGAAAAACTGATCGGGACGGGAGGTTGATGGGGACCGCCGCCACCAACGACGCGGGCGGTGCCCGCGCGCTGATCCTTGCGTTGCTCGCACTGGAAGCGAGATCAAAATAGCTGTCTTCTCACCCGCAGTGCACGGCAAATCCCGCTCATGCACGGCGGAGCACGGAAGTCTGTGAGGGCTTTGGTCGGCTACGCCGTCATGAGCTGACAAGCTCTGCACCAGCCTGGAGATCGGCTAAGGGCAGGCTAGGGCAAAGAAGCAGCTGCACTGACCTTTAGTTGAAGTGTTGTCCTGTTTGAACCTTCGCTCGAATTGCCGGACTCACGTCAGTGGGCGATGGCAATGATCTCTCCCATCACAGCATCGAGCGATTGTAGCGATCGTCACTCGTCAGCGGCAGTTGCAACAGACCTAGTTTCCGGGTTGCCAGCCTAAGCCGCACAAAGCCAGCGGATCGGCCGGCGAATCTCGCGGAGGCAAACAGATGTTTCCAGCGAAACTTGCGGTATCGTTGCTGGGTTCAGCGTTGCTACTGACGCCGGTACTTGCACGCGATGATGGCCGATACGACCACTCTCCGCTGAAGTCGTGGTTTGAAAGCTTGCAGAGCGAATTTGGAAAGTGCTGTACCGATGCCGATGGATACATAGTGTCCGATGCCGATTGGGAGTCCAGTCGGGGCCGTTACCGCGTCCTCATTGACGGCGAATGGGTGCTCGTACCCGACGGTGCGGTTGTCACAGAACCAAACCGCTTCGGCCGTACAATGGTCTGGAGGCATTACATAGACGGCCATCCGCGCGTCCGATGCTTCATGCCTGGCATCATGATTTGACTTCACTTTCAAGGTGCTCCGCTTCGGTCATTCGCGTCGATCTGCCCGCGTATTCTCGATGTCCGCTATGGCCCTAGCTGCCGGCGTGCCGGACACTTCGCCTTCGGGCCACAAGCAGACATCGGCACCTGATCGATTGCCTCGCTAGCAGCAGGAACGACCCGAGCGCGTCGTTGACGATATAAAGCGCATCCGCGCGACCAGCGACGGTGAAGCCCCGCTCGCCCGCGGGTGCGGCAACTCCTGCTAACCACTCAACGGGAATTCACTGGTGCCTGCGCCCGCTCGGCTTCGGCGGTCGCGGTGCCCATGTATTTCGATTGGAAATGAGCAACCCGCTCGCGCCACATTCCGACGAACGCCTCCGACGTCAGCTTCTCCACGGATTTCCACGCCTCTTTGACGGCCGGAAGCGTATTGCCCCAGATCGCGCGCCTGCACCATTTTTCGCCCTTCTCCCTGCCTTCGCTTGTGGCGCACATCGATTTCCAGGCGATGCGATTGGGTTGGCTGAGGTGCTCCGCGGCGCCTTCCCAGCCCTGCTGATGGATCAGGTAAAGATCGTTCAAGTCCGGCTTCCTGTGCGTCACCCACTGGAACAGAATGCCTTCCGTGATGACCTTGTAGGCCGCCGCAACGGCATTATCGCGGGGATTAAGAATGTCTCCGGAGCCGAATTTTCTGAACTCGTATTTGCTCAGCTGGAACAGCCCGATATACGACCCGGTGCGTTGCTTGGGGTCGAACCCGGACTCGACCTTGGCCACCGCCTTCATGAAAGCGAAATCCAGACCGAAAGCGTCGGACGCGCGCTTGATCTCTTCCACCGGCGTTCCGACCGGGATGTCCTTGAACGAACGCAAGACGATCGCAGCCGGCTTCTCGGCAGGCGGCAGTTCGGACCAGACATAACAAATGAGATACCGGAAATCCTGCGGCCCCGTGCTGGAGGCACCGCCGGATGCACCGCACGTGGTCGGCGCCGGCTGGGCGACATCGTGGTGGCCCAAGTCCACCGAATCCTGCGCAGGCGGTAAATCGGCCGACAGAGTTTGCGACGGATCGGGCAACGCGGCCACGACGATCGATTCCGATTTATCCGAGGCCACCGTCGTGTCGGTGGCCGTCCCTGCCGCGGGCTCTGCGGCCGTCGCCACTTCGGCGCTAGCAACAGCGGCGTTCGCGGGTCCGGTGTTGCCCATTGCGATTGCCGGCGGTTCATCCGCGAGCCTCGCGCTGGCGGCGAGAGATGCTGCGCGCTGCTGGATTGTCACTGCGCGGGCGTTTTCGGTGCCGGCCGGACCGAAGCCAGCCAGCCAGCCAACGATCCACCCCGCGAGAACGACCGTTCCGCAAAACGTCGGCGCCACTATCGCAAATCGCCGCGGGTTCATGATGCCGTCGCCCCCATAGGCTCCACCGGAGCCGTGTAGAAAAGCCAAGCATGCGAAGAGGCTCATTCTTGGGATCAATGTGGGTCGCGCAATGGCGCGAACGGCCGCTCGTCAATTTTTCTAAAACGTGTTGCCCGATTGCAACGCGTCGTTCACAAGCCATTGCGCCCGTCTCAGCGGCAACTCCGACGGTAATTGTGAGTACGGTCCAATTTTCGACCCACTGCGACCAGATTTGGAGGAGAGGCTTGGTGCGCCGTCAGGATGACGCATCAGGCTTCGGCTTCGCGCATCGTCTCGAAACGATGGAATGGCGCCTACGGGACCGGGCGATGTTCGTTAAAGAATTACCAGCAATGCAGCGCGCGATAACAACCGCTGTATTCGCCATTTTCATGTTCCCTGCGGGGATCGCACACGCTCAATTTCTGCTTGGACCCCAACACACGTTCTGGCGAAGCCATTACGCTCCGTACAAGGACAAGCACCACCACCGGCAGACAAACTCTGAAACGGCGAAGAGCGTTCGGCCCGAGCCCCTTCCGAAGGGCCCGCTCCAGATCATCATCTCGATCGCAGACCAACGTGTCTCGCTTTTTGACAACGGGGCCCTGATTGCACGCTCTTCGGTGTCCACGGGAATGGAGGGGCATCCGACGCCTCTCGGCGTGTTCAGCGTCATCAGCAAAGAACGATGGCACCGTTCAAATATTTATAGCGCCGCCCCCATGCCCTACATGCAACGCATCACCTGGTCAGGGATAGCGTTGCACGCCGGTGTCGTGCCCGGGCATCCAGCGTCACACGGCTGCATCCGTTTGAAGAATGATTTTGCCGTTCGACTCTGGCATCTCACGAAGCGCGGCACGCGCGTGATCATTGCGCATGGTGATGTCCAGCCGGTCGAGATAGCCAATCCGCAGCTTTTTCAACCGAAAGCCGCGTCCGGTTCGTCCGAATTCCGGAGTGCCACCGCCGCAACCAAGAGCATCGGTGCAGCCGCGGCAAAGCAGGGATCACTGGTGTCAAACGCCGAGACCCCAGAAGCCGCCAGTCTCCAGGAGCCGGGCTCGGCTCCCGCTGCAAGCGTGCCTAAAAAGATCGTCCCGATCTCCATTTTCGTCAGTCGTAAGTTGAGCAAGCTGTTCGTGCGTCAGGGCTTCACGCCGTTGTTTGATGTCCCGGTCAAGATCGAAAATCCGGAGGAGCCGCTGGGAACGCACGTGTTTACCGCAATGGAATTCCAGAACGAGGGAACGGCTATTCGCTGGAGCGTCGTGTCGATTCCGGAGGAATTGCCCCGCATGTCCGAAGCTGCCACGAAACGGCGAGAAGCGCCCGCGAAGCAAACCGCGCCGGAACCGTTACCCGATAACGCCAACGCTGCGCTCAACCGTATCGAAATGCCCCGGGATACGGTTGAGAAGATCTCTGAACTCCTGACGCCGGCCTCTTCGTTGATTGTTTCCGACGACGGAATTAGCCAGGAGACGGGAAAAGACACGGATTTCATCGTGGTAACGCATTGACGCGCCGGCGCAACCCACCAACACACGATGCCGCTGCGCGACCCGCTGGAATTGTCCAATCGCAATTCTGGGCCAACAACCGACTCACTCACAAACGGCACGGCGCCGACGGATGGTGAGGAAAAGGAGGCGTTGGCGTTACCCAATCCCCTGGCTCGCTGGCGGGACCACGTACAGCGTCAGCGCAAAGACCGCGTAGATGAAGATAAGCAGGGCGCCGACGAACCAGGCCGAGCGCCCGCTGCTCGTAATGAAGCTCGCGGTCACGGTCGCAATCATAACCATGGTGACGGCGCCCGGCCAGAACTGCAGGCTCATTGGCGACGGCCCGACGACATAGCTGAGCAGCACCAGTGCGGGTGCGACGAACAGCGCGATCTGGGAAGCGCTGCCGAGCGCGATGCTGACGCTCATGTCGAGGCGGTCCTTGCGCGCCGCAGAAAATGCCACGGCAAACTCGGCGGCGGCGCCGACCATTGAGACGATGATAAAGCCGACAAAGGCTGGGCTCATTCCAAACGTTTCCGCCGCCTTCTGTACGGACTCGACAAAAATCTCACTCACTAGTGCAACCAACAAAGTGACGACGAGCAGCGTGCCGACCGCAAGGCCAATCGGCCAATGTTCCTCACCCTCGCTATGGTCGGCACTTGCGAACAATTCCTTGTGGGTCTTCAGTGAGAACAGCAGGCCGAGCGCGTAAGCGATGATGAGCAGTATGGCGAGACCGACGCTGAGCTTCCGCATGACAGCGTCGCCTTGTACGAGATCGAGGTCGGCGACCGCTGACGGGGCGAGCAGGGCGACGGTGGCCATCAGCAAGAGACCGGAGTAGAGCCGCGCGCCGGCACGATTATATTCCTGGACGTGATAGCGCAGGCCGCCGAGCAATAGACAGGCACCTAGCATAAACAGGGCGTTGGTGACAATCGCGCCGGCAATCGACGCTTTCACGAGCATATACTGGCCGGCCTGAAGCGCGGTGATCGCAATGATCAGCTCCGTTAAGTTTCCCAGCGTCGCATTGAGCAGCCCGCCGACTGCATCGCCGGTCTTGGCGGCGACCGCTTCGGTCGCGTGGCTGAGCAGGGCGGCTAGCGGCACGATGGCGAGTACCGAAAGCACGAAGAGCAGCGTATGGGAATGCGGTGCAACCGCTTCCGCCACCAGCACGGCCGGAACGAAGATCAGCATCCAGAGCAGCGGGCTGTGCAGGATTTGCTTGAGCAGGGGTTTCATAGCGGGCGCCCTATCCATACTGAGTGCGACGGCGGAAATTCGGCCTCGTCGCGGGATCGGCATTGATCTGGCTCAACACGGGCCCGAAGGCCGGGAAAGGCGCGCTGGCCGTTGTCCGCCAGCCCCGCAGAAAAAATGTCGTCGTTGGGTCATTCGCGTCGGTTGGCCGGATCATGGCGACTTCCGGTCTACCCCGGTGAACGGACATTCTCAGAATAGGCGGGAATGTCTCAAACGGGCCAATAGCCGCCCTGAAGAAAAATGAGGTCACCCAACTGAGAGATGGCCTTACTCCGCTTTCTCGGGGGCAGATACCACGGGCGAGCCGGAGGCCTCTTTTTTGCGCGGCTGATCCATAGTCCGAGCAACATCGCGACCAAAATCGGTGGGGAGTACATCAGCAATTCTTCTTCATGAAACCTGGCCGACTGATTTGGAGCGATTATCTCGGAGGCCGCAAACCCCAGAAGGGCTGATCCAGCAACCAACAATGCTCCGCACACCCCTGTGGGACACGGAATTTTCCCAACCAGCCAGCCAACAATGGCGCCCGGAATGAAGGTGACCATGAGTATTGTGCCCCACACAAAAAGGATCATGGCGTTCTCCTTCTAGAGGATATTAAGGCGTGAACGTCTACGGCTTGGTGCCGATCACTCAAACACCTGCAAGTTAATCCCGCGTTTCGTGGAGGGCCAAGGTCCGCTTGGGGTCACAAGCTAAACTCTTGCATTGAAACTCAGGGGTCCGCTTGGTGTCGAAAAGCGGACGTCGGCTGGTCCAAGCCTGCGCATATGATGAGAGACGAGATTGAACCTGTGACCTCAAGTTCATGAGCTTAACGAGAGCGCGGCCGACCCGGTCAACCGCTGCATGACCAGCTAACACCGCGCCACGCGAGCCCGACCAGCGCCGCACCCGGCACCGGCCGTCTTCCGCCTGCTACTGCGAGCGGTCCGAGGTCCAGCCCTTGTACTCGCCGACATTGTCGCGCGTCACGAGTTTCGACGGCAGCAGCTCGACTGTGGACGCCGGCTTCTGGCCGTTGAGAATGTTGACGCCGACCTGCACGGCGCGGCGGGCCATGAAGAACGGGTCCTGCGAGGCGGAGGCCTGGATCTGCTGCGACTGCGGGTCCTTGAGGGCTGCTTCGATGTCGGGGGCGCCGTCGACGGCGGTAATGATAATACCGGTGCGCTGCTGCTGGCGCGCCGCAAGGTCGGTGCCGATCGCCTGAGGATCGTTGATGGCGAAGATGGCGTCGATCTTGGCGAAGCGGGTCAGATAGCCCTGCGCCACCGTGAGGGCGCCTTCGCGCGAGCCCTTGCCGTCCTGGTCGTTGGACAGGACCTTGATGCCGGGGTTCTTGCCGAGCACGTTCTTGCAACCGACGACGCGATCGATCACCGCGGAGACCTGCGGGCCGTTCTCGATGATGACGTCGCCTTTGCCGCCGAGCTTGTCGACGATGTACTGGCAGGAGATCTCGCCGGCCTGGACGTTGTTGGTGGTCACGGTGGCGTCGGCGCCTTCGGCCGCGGTGTCGACGGCAACGACCACGATGCCGGCGGCCTGCGCCTTCTTGATCGCCGGGCCGACAGCCTTGGGATCGCCGGGGTTGAGCAGGATCAGGTCGACGCCAGCGGCGATGAAATTGTCGATCTGGGTGACCTGCTTGCCGAGATCATATTCGAAGCCGACGGTGGTGATCTTGACGTTGGGGTTGGTCTTCTTGGCCTCGAACTCGGCGCCCTTCGACAACGCGACGAAGAACGGATTGCCGAGCGAACCCAAGGAAACGCCGATCGACTTGAGCTCCTTGGCGAAGCACGGCGCAGAGCTCAGGACGAGCGCCATCGCGGCGCCGGCAAACGAGATCGACTTCAACATTGGCTTCCTCCCTGGTCTGTTTGAAGCTCCGGCACGGCGACCAGTTGCCATGACGGAATGGACGTGACGGCGCAGCGCTGGCTGCATTTTCTTGATCTCAGGTCCGCGCCGAGCCCTGCAGCCGATAGCGGTCCAGCGCCACCGCGCCGATGATCACCAGGCCCTTGATCACATATTGCCAGACGTCGGACACGCCGATCAGGATCAGGCCGTTCGACAACACGGCAATGATCAGCGCGCCGACCAGCGTTCCCCAGATCGAGCCGATGCCGCCGACAAAGGAGGTGCCGCCCAGGATCACGGCGGTGATGGCGTCGAGCTCGTAGGACTGGCCGAGCTGCAGGCCGTTGGCGGCGTAGAGGCGCGCCGCCTGCATCGCGCCGCCGAGGCCCGCGAGCAGGCCGGACACGCCGTAGACGAAGATCAGCACGGCCCAGACCTTGATGCCGGCGAGCCGCGCCGCGCTCTCGTTGCCGCCGACCGCGTAGATGTGCACCCCGAGCACGGTGCGCTTGAGCACCAGCCACGACACCAGGATGACCAGCAACGCGATCACCCAGAGCCAGGGAATCGACAGGACGCCGGGAATGAGGGTCAAGGCGCCGTTGCCGATGAAGGCATAGGGGATCGACGGATTGAACACCGTGGTGTCGGCGCCGAGCAGGCGCGCCGCGCCGCGCACGGCGGTCAACGACCCCAGCGTGACGATGAAGGGCGGCAGGCGCAACAGCGCGATCAAGCCGCCATTGAGAATGCCGAAGACGGCGCCGGTGAGCACCGCGGCCGGCAACCACAGCACCCCGAGATCCGGGAATTTTGAGATGATCAGCCCGGCCATCGCCGACGCCGCCAGGATGGAGCCGACCGAAAGGTCGATGCCGCCGGTGAGGATGACGAAGGTCATGCCTGCGGCCAGCACGGTATTGACCGCGGACTGCTGCACCACGATGCCGATGTTCTGGCCGGTGAAGAAGCGGCCGTCCGACAGCACGTGAAAGCCGATACACAGCAACAGCAGCACCGGCAGCATGCCCACCGCGCGAATGATCATCCGCGTCCGCTGCCGCTTCGTCTCCTGCGCGGCGGCAAGACCGGGCGCGACGGGGGCGGTGCTGGAGGAGGCGCCGTTCTCAGGCATCGAGCTGCTCCGTTCCGGTGGCGAGGGCCATGATCTCCTCCTGACTGAGCGGCGATGTCGCGTTGCGCCGGATCTGGCCGGCGATATGTCCTGCGCGCATCACGATGACGCGGTCGCAGATGCCGATGATCTCGGGCAGGTCGGACGAGATGACGAGAACCGCGGTGCCCGACTTCGCGAGATTGTCGATGATCGAATAGATCTCGGACTTGGCGCCGACATCGACGCCGCGCGTCGGCTCGTCGAGGATCAATATCTTCGGGCCGATCGCGAGCAGCCGCGACAGCAGCACTTTCTGCTGGTTGCCGCCGGAGAGCCCGCCGGCGGGAACACCGACATTGGCAGCACGGATGCCGAGGCCCGCGAAGGCGCGTTTGGCGCGGTCGCGGGCCTTGTCGCGATCGAGGATGCCGCCGAATTTCGCATCGCGGCCCAGCACCGCGAGATTGATGTTGTCGAGGCAGGACATGTCGAGGAACAGGCCGAGCGCCTTCCTGTCCTCGGTGAGATAGGCAATGCCGGCGTCCAGCGCCTCACCGGGCGTGCGGATGGAGACCGCGCGCCCCTCGATCTCGACATGGCCCGAGATCATCGGCGCGGCGCCGATGATCAGATGCGCAAGCTCGGTGCGGCCGGCGCCGACCAGGCCGGCAAGACCGACGACCTCGCCCGCATGCACGGTCAGCGAACATCCCCTCACGCGCCTGCCGTCGGCGATGTCGACGGCCGCAAGCACGGGAGCGCCCGACCGCGCGTTGGGATCGTTCCTGGGATCATGCTCCTTCTTGTAGAAGGAGGAGACGTCGCGTCCCACCATCATCCGGACGATGGTGTCGGCGCGGATGTCGCCCTTGTCGAGCGAACCGACCAGCGTGCCGTCGCGCAGCACCGTGACGCGGTCACCGAGCGCATAGACCTCGTCCATGCGATGCGAGATGTAGATGATGGCGAGACCTTCGGCGCGCAGCTGGCGGATCAGCGCGAACAGCCTTTCGCTCTCACCGGCCGACAGCGCGGTGGTCGGCTCGTCCATGATCAGGATCCTGGAGCGGGCGTGCAGCGCGCGCGCGATCTCGACCAGTTGGCGCTGGCCCATCGAGAGATTGGCGACCTGCGTCTGCGGCGTGAAATCCGCGCCGAGCCGCGCGAGGATCGGACCGACGCCGGCCTGCATCGCCTCGCGCGCCAGCAACCCGCCGCGGGAGAGCTCGCGACCGAGATAGATGTTCTCCGCAACGCTCAGATTGGGGGCGAGCGAGAGTTCCTGATAGATGATCGCGATGCCGGCCGCGCGGCCGCCGAGCGGCCCGCTGATCTGCACGGGCTCGCCGTCGATGCGGATTTCGCTGCCCGGGTCCGGCCGGTAGGCGCCCGACAAGATCTTCATCAGGGTGGATTTGCCGGCGCCGTTCTCGCCCATCAAGGCGTGGATCTCGCCCGCGTAGACGGTGAGGTCGACGTCGCGCAGCGCCTTGATGCTGAAGAACGATTTGGAGACCCGGCGCATCTCGAGGATGGGCTCGCTCATCACACCTCCCCGACGCGCCGATAGCGGCAGCGCAATCTCACCCGCGTCTCGTTGGTCCCTGGCGCGGGTGCGAGCATTAAACAAAAGGTTGTGGCGCGAGGCAATACCTCCCGCATGCGGACGAACGCTCCGGCGCTGCTTTTATCTTTTGCAGACGGAACCGATCTCGCGTGCGATGCCTTTTCTTCGCCACATCATCGCGTATCGCGATCAGCGCCGCGGCCGGTACAGGCGGCGCCATTCCACAAGCCGCTCGGCATAGGCTTGCGCGAGCGCCGGCTCAGGCTCGAACGTCTCGACGCGCCGTGGCGCGGTGCAGACGGTCTCGATTGCCTCACCGGTGACGGCGAGGCGGCCGAGCCGCGCCGCGCCAAACGCCGCGCCGGTCTCGCCGTCGGCAAAGCGATGCATGGGGATGTTCAGGACATTGGCCAGCACCGCAAGCCAGAACCGCGACCGCGAGCCGCCGCCAATGACATCCGCCTCCGCGATCATAAGTCCGGTCTCGGCAAGCACGTCACGGCAGTCCGCGAGCGCGAAGGCGACGCCTTCCAGCACGGCTTGTACGATTGCGTCACGATCGGTGGCGTGACTGAGCCCATCGAGCATGCCGCGCACATCGGGATCGTCGTGCGGGGTGCGTTCGCCGGAGAGGTACGGCAGGAAGCTGACCGGCGACGGCGCCATCGGGCGCAAGCCCAGCGGCGCCAGCAGGTCGGCCTCGGATGTCCCCAACAGCCGCGCGATCCAGGCCAGGCACGATGCCGCCGAGAGGATCGCGCCGGCTTGAATCCACCTGTCGGGGACGGCATGACAGAACGTGTGCACGACCCGCTCCGGGTTGGACGCGATCGTCTCGGTCGGCACCAGTAATGCGCCGGAGGTTCCGAGCGAAATGAAGGCTGCGCCGGGATTGATCGCGCCGATGCCGACGGCTCCCGCCGGATTGTCGCCGGCCCCGCCGGCGAGCATCGGTCGCCCGGTCATGCCCCAGCGCTGCGCCAACTCGCTCCGCAGCCGTGCCGCCGGCGCGCAGCCCTCGACTAGAAGCGGCATCTGTCGGCGCGAGAGAGAAGTCGCGGCGAGCCCCTCGTCCGCCCAATCGCGGCTGCTGACATCGAGCCACAGCGAACCCGAGGCGTCCGAGACATCCTCGATCGCCTCGCCCGTCAGCACCAGGCGCAGATAGGCCTTGGGTTGCAGCACGAGTTTTGTCGCCGCGAAGATCTCCGGCTCGTGCCTGGCGACCCACAGCAGTTTTGGCGCGGTGAATCCCGGCATCGCCTTGTTGCCTGTCGTCGTCCGCAACGCGGGCCAGCGCCGCTCCAGCTCGGCGCATTCCGCAAAGGACCGTCCGTCATTCCAGAGAATGCAGGGCCGCAACGGCGTGTGACCGGCATCGAGCAGCGTCGCGCCGTGCATCTGGCCGGACAGGCCGATGCCCTCGACCTCGGCCAGTTCGCGCGCGTGATCCGCCTTCAAGGCGTCCAGCGTCGCGAATGTAGCTTCGATCCATTGCGCTGGGTCCTGCTCGCAATGGCCGGGACGCGGCGAAGAGACCGTCAGCGACCGGCTGCGGCTCGCCACCACGCGCTGCGCGTCGTCGACCAGAATGATTTTGACGGCAGAGGTGCCGAGGTCGATGCCGAGGTACATGATGCCACTTGCCTTGCGCGTCCAGGATCTTGTGCATCCATGACTTTGCGGCCATGGCGTTCCGATGTTGGCATGCACCCGCCAATCATGTAACCCCACCCGAAACCTTGCCGGGACGCAACGCCCATGACCACCGCCGCCACCAACGACGCGGGAGCCACCCGCGCGCTGATCTTTGCGCTGCTTGCGCTCGCCTGCGGGCACATGCTTTCGACCTTGCTGCGCACCATTCCGGCGGTCAGCCTCGACCTGATGGCGGCGGATTTCGGCATCGAGCCACAGGCGCTGGCGAGCCTTACCTCGGTCTATCCGTTCGCGTTTGCGGCCGCGCAGATCCCGGTCGGTGCGGCGATGGACCGCTTTGGCGTGCGGCCGGTGTCGCTGAGCCTGCTCGCGGGAACCGTGGTCGGCGCCATCGCGTCCGCGTTCTCGACGGGACCCGAAAGCTTCGCGGTCGGACAGGTGCTGCTGGGCGTCGCAACCTCCGGCATGCTGATGTGCCCGATGACCTTGGCGGCCAAGCAATTGTCGGCCGCGCGCTTTGGGCTGTGGTCGGGCGCGATCCTCTCGATCGGCAATATTGGCATGCTGTTGTCGTCGAGCCCGCTCGCCTTCGTGGTCGACACCTACGGCTGGCGCGCCGGGTTCTGGATCTCGGCGCTCGGCGGCGTCGCCGTGGCGTTCGCGGTGTTCCTGCTGGTGCCGAACCAGCCGGCCGAGCACAAGGACGAATCCTCGCCGCTGTCGCAGATGATCGAGGTGCTCAGGCTCGGATTGTCGCGGCCCTTGCGCGGCCTGATCGCGCTGGCGCTGGTGTCGCTTGCGACCTCGCTGGTGCTGCGCGGCCTGTGGGGCGGGCCATGGCTCATGCAGGTCAAGGGATTGTCGCGGGTCGAGGCCGGCAACCAGCTCGGCGCGTTCACGCTGGCGATGATTGCGGGTCCGCTTGTCATCGGCATGATCGACCGCAGGATCGGCCGCCGCCGCGCGCTGGTGGCGGGAACGCACCTGGCCGGCGCATTGCTGCTGGCGATGATGGCGTTAGGGGCGCCGCACTATGCCGTCTCGATGCTGCTCGGCCTTCCCGTGATGCCGCCGCAATACGACCTCGTGCTGTTCGTGCTCATTGGCCTGGCGACCTCGGCGCAGCCGCTGCTGTTCGGCATGTCGCGGCAGTTGGTCGACGCGCAAGTGGCAGGCAAGGCGCTCGCGGCGATCAATCTCGCCTTCTTCCTCGGCGCGGCGCTGATGCAGTCGATCACCGGCGCGGTGGCGGCGTTCGCAGGACTGCCCGCCGTGCTGCTGTTCATGGCAGCCATGCTTGGCATCGGCTCGCTGATCTTTTTGACTTATACATCGTCGCGTTCGTAGTTCGTCGGATGGGTCGAGCGGAAGCGAAAGCCATCGTATCGACTAGATCGCCAGACTTCGCATCAGCCCGAAGATCGTTCGCGCGCCGCAAAACGAATGGCACGGGCCTTCGCGCTCTTTCCCGCCGCGCGCGCCGCGATCATGCTGCGTGCCTTGCCGTGGGTGCTCTTCCGGATCAGGGACGCGAGCCGCTTGCGTGCGCGGCTGGTCGTCAGCCGGGCTGCCAATTGCTCGGCCTTGCGAATGATGGTCGTGACAGAGGGCGTCAGGTTCACCGGAACCCAGGCGACGTCTTTCGTCTTGGACAAGCTGCCGATGCCTTCGCATGGCGCCTCGCGCGGGAGGTCGATCCGGATCGCGAGGGCTCCCGCGCGCTCGGTCCAGTCCTCGGCCTTGGTGCCGGTGATGATGCGGACATAGTCGCGTGTCTCGCGCGGCAGCTCGCTCTCTTTGGCGAGCCATTTCTGGATCCGGCCGGGACCTGCATTGTAGGCAGCTGCGGCAAGGCCGAGATTGCCGAAATCGTCGCGCAGCTTGCGCAGGAATTTGGCCGACGCCGGCAGCGCCTTCATCGCATCGAACGGATCATCCAGCCCGACCTCGGCTGCCGTTTCCGGCATGAACTGTGCCACGCCTTGCGCGCCGGCCTGGCTGACCTCGTTCGACTTGAAGCGGCTCTCCTGCCAGATCAAACGTGCGAAGAACGGCACCGGAATGCCGCTGGCTTCGGCGGCTCCACGAAGCGCGTGGCAGAATCGCTCCGTCGCCGAAACCGGCGCCTGCGCGACGGGTTCAACCGCGCGCGGCGGCTCGGGTGTCTCCTCATGGGACGCGCGTGCATTGGCGAGCTCGAGGGCCTGCACGCTTGCGAGGAACAGCTCGACCACGGGAACAAGTGGGGAGGCCTGAGTGTTTTGAAGAACGGCACGGTCGAAAGCTGATGTTTGGCGGGACGCCGACGGATCGAAGTCGCACATCAGAATCATGAACGCGGCGCAAGCCGCGACGACAAATCGCATTTGCTGGAGCAACCTCGAACTGTGGGTGAACGGCCAGCGGTGCGCCGACGATAAGGAGTTCTTAACCCTGCGATTGCGGCAAAGCTGCGGTCTCGCAGGTTCCGCAGGTGTTACTACGGTGTTCCCGCCGGGAAACACTTCTCTCCGCGATTTTGCGGGCATTGCGAATTGGACGAGCGAGATGATGCGGTGGATGCTTGGCGCGGTGATTTCGCTGTCGGTGATTTCTCCGGTGCTTGCGGGCAATCTCGATGCAGCAGCGGTGAACGATGCTTCGCGTCCCGCAAAGCAAATTGCCAGCGACAAGCTCAACGCCGCGATCGTGAAGCTTCAAATTCTGCTCGACCGTGCGCGGTTCTCGCCCGGGGAGATCGACGGCAAGCTCGGCGAGAATGCGCAGAAGGCGCTCAAGGCATTCGCCGAGCAGAACGGCGTTGCATCCGACAAAACGATCGTACCGGAGCTTTGGGACAAGTTGAATGCCGCGAGCGAAGGCCCTGTCCTCGTCGAATACAAGATCACGGACGCCGATGTGAAGGGCCCGTTTCTGAAGGAGCTGCCCGGCAAGCTTGATGACATGAAACCGCTGAAGGCGCTGAGCTACACCAGTCCGCTCGAAGGGCTTGCCGAGAAATTCCACATGAGCGCCGATCTGCTCAGGGCGCTCAATCCGGACAAGGCCTTCGACAAGGTCGGAGAGACCATGGTCGTTGCAAACGTTCCGGCGCGGCGTGAGCTGCCGCAGATCGCGCGGCTCGACGTCGACAAGAAGAACGGCACGTTGAAAGCATTCGACGGGAGCGGCACCCTGATCGCATTCTATCCCGCGTCAATCGGAAGTCCGGATCGTCCGACGCCGAGCGGTACGCTCAAGGTCACCAGCACCCACGAGAATCCAGTCTATCACTACAACCCTGACTACAAGTTCAAAAGCGTCAAATCGAAACAGCCGTTCGATGTTCAGCCGGGCCCGAACAATCCGGTGGGAGCATACTGGATCGGCTTGTCCGCGCAGGGTTACGGCATCCACGGAACGGCGGAGCCCGACAGGGTCAGCAAGTCCGCGTCGCATGGCTGCGTCAGGCTGACCAATTGGGACGTGCGTGCGCTGGGCGAACACGTCAAGCGCGGCACGCCGGTGGTCTTCCTGGATGCGCCGACGGACTCCTCGTCCAGGCAGCAGGGGAAGTCCGGCGGCAGGCGCGCCTCGAACTAATCCTTGGGAAAGTCCTTGCGCATCGCGATCTCGGCGGCATCGCCGGGCGACAGCACGGTCTGGTCGAACGCTGCTTGCGGCCTCGTCATGATGTCGTAGAGCGAGATGCCCTTGATGGGCTTGCCCATGAGCTCGCGGACGCAGTCGGCGAGCGTGCCGTTGTAGACGAGATAGGGCGGACCTCGATCCTTCTGCCTCTCGCCTTTGAGCGACGGCCACTTCTTCAGTTCGGCCTGCGCGTCATAGGCGATCGGCGATTTCTCTTTGAACATGCGCTTGGCCCCTGAAGGCGCGGGTAGCCCAGAAGCCTAGGGCGACCCGGTAAACGCTTGTTAAAGAATTAGTTCAAATCAGCCGGCAACAAAGGCGAGCAGGGTGCCGTTGGCCTTGGCCGGCGGCACGCAGATCGCAGGCCCGCTGCGCACCGCTGCCGAACCAAGCGCCTTCTCGGTGGCCGCGAGATCGCCGCTCGCGAGCACCAGGGCAGCGCCACCGCGTTCGGAAAGACCCGCGAGCGGCACGCCGGGATAGCGTTTGCCGAGCTGCTCCAGCGTCAAGTAAACGAAATCGGCACGATCGCCACCGGAGGCCACGGTCACCGCGCCGTCGGTTTCACTCTTTGGCTCGCGGTCGATCAGCCGTCCCAGATGCGCGGCTTCCTTCGCGGGCTCGGGCGTCGCGATCAATGTCTGCTTGATCCGCTTGGCCGCATTGGCGTGCTTCATCAGCTCGGGAATCCATACCGTCTCCCGCGTCTTGTGCTGGCAGGCGAAAATGCGCACGCCGCCGGGCGCTTCCGCGGTCGGCCACATGAAGGTGCGGAATTTCGCCGCCGAGATCGTGCCATCAGGCAGCGTCACGGGCCGTTCGAAATCGGTCGGGCCGATCGGCTCCAGGCCACGCGCGCGGATTTCCTCCGCGCCGGCGGTGGAATCGACCGCGGTGAAGGCGATGCGCTCGATGCCTTCGCCGCGCTTGTCGAGGAAGGCACGCGCCGGCGCGTTGTGCTCGGTCGCCGCGAGCACGCCGAGCAGCTCCATATAGTCAGGGTCGAACATGATGGTGTAGTTGCCGGTGCCCATATGTGCGCTGTGAGTGCCGCGCGGCGAGATGGTGAAGCCGAGCTGCCGGTAATTTTCGGCGGCTTTGTCGAGGTCCTGAACCATGACCACGGCGTGGTCGATACCGATGACGTTCTTGAGGGCCACTGTTCTTTCCCCGAATGCAAACTGACTGGGCCGCCGTCGGCGGCCGCAAATCCTGTCTACGCCGGATAGGCGGCCAAGTCATTTTCAAATCGGCGGGACATGCGGAAAATTTCATTCCGCGAAACGCGATATCGACGCGCGATGGCGTCAGCGCGCCTGCTCGATATAGGCGGCGAGGATGGCGCGCTCCTCGCTGGTCATTTCGGTGATGTTGCCCGGCGGCATCGCATTGGACCAGGCGGCGACGCGGCCGATCAGGCGGATGTTGCGATGGATGTGCTCGGGCGCGTCGAGCAATATGCCCTTCGGCGCGGTGACGATGCCGGCCCAGACCGGCTCGGCCGCGTGGCACATGCTGCAGCGGGACATCACGATCTCCTCGACATTGGCAAGCGTCGGCTGCGCTGACAGCGCGCTTGTCTTGACCTCGCGCGGGCCGGCCGCCGAGAGAAAGAGAATTGCGATCACGCCGGCCGCTGCGACGCCCCACACCCACCACGGCGATTTGCGCCCGGCATGCCCCTCGTTGAAGAAATGGCGGATCACGGGGCCGAGCGCCAGGATGATCGCGACGATGATCCAGTTGAAACGCGTGGCGTAGAGCAGGGGATAGTGGTTGCTGATCATCAGCACGACCACGGGGAGCGTCAGATAGTTGTTGTGGACCGAACGCTCCTTGCTGGTCTTGCCGAGCTTTGGATCGGGCGCCTGCCCTGCGAGAAGGCTGGCTACGATCTTCTTCTGGTTCGGGATGATCAGCGTGAAGACGTTAGCGACCATGATGGTGCCGATGATCGCGCCGATCTGGTTGAACGCGCCGCGGCCGCTCAGCACGTGGGTGAAAGCATAGGTCAGTGCGATCAGGAACAGATAGCCGCCGATGGCGAAGGGCAGTTCGCGCTGCGCCAGCCCGGTGCGGCAGGCGCCTTCATAGAGCAGCCATGCCAGTGCGAGGCTGCAGAGGCTGAACAAGCCGGCCTGGAATGGCGTGAGGTCGAGGATCGACTTGTCGACCAGGAACAGATCGGCCTCGAGATAATATACCACCACCATCAGCGCGAAGCCGGACAGCCAGGTGGTGTAGGCCTCCCATTTGAACCAGGTCAGCTCATCCGGCATCTGGGCGGGCGCGACCAGATATTTCATGATCCGGTAGAACCCGCCGCCATGGACCTGCCAGGCCTCGCCCTGCACGCCGTCCGGCAGATCGCTCCTGGGCTTAAGGCTGAGATCGAGGGCGATGAAATAGAAGGAACTGCCGATCCAGGCGATCGCGGCGACCACGTGCAGCCAGCGGAGCAGCAGGCTCGCCCATTCCGATATGATGGATCCCCACATGATCACCCCAACAGATGCGACACCAATGCCGCAGCTTGATGACCGCGACCGGCGGTCCCGCCCTTACAATGTGTCGCACCGATCAGCCGCATTTTCCAGTACGATGGGCTGCAGGTGATGCACATCGTGCGGGCATAAGCTGACGTGGGATTCGGCAGGCATTTGACCTGTCGCAGAACGTTTGCGTGTCGATCGGCGTTGATGCGCCAGACGTAACGGCCGGGAGGAAACGACGTGAAGAACAGGATTTCGTTCGTGGCGATGTCCGCGGGGTGGCTGGTTGCTGTCGCGACCTGCGCACAGGCGGAGCCGGTGCTGCAAGGCAAGGACGCCTACGGCGATTGGCAGGCCGACAAGCCCGGCACGGTCAGGTTGATCCGGCCGCGGGATCTGGTCAGACCCGGGGCCACGCGGTCGGTTGCGAGTTCATCGCGCGTGGTGCCGCGCCCGGCGGAGGGGGCGCTTCAGGTGCCGGCCGGCTTCAAGATCGAGCTGTTCGCCGAGGGTCTGCGCGCCCCGCGCATCGTGCGCGTGGCGCCGAACGGCGATGTCTTCGTCGCCGAGACGCGCGCGGGCAACATCCGCGTGTTGCGCGCCGGCGAAGGAGGCAAGGTCGCGACCAACGAGGTGTTCGCTGCCGGACTGAGGCAGCCGTTCGGCATCGCCTTTTTCCCGAACGGCGACAATCCGCAGTGGGTCTACGTCGCCAACACCGACAGCGTCGTCCGCTTTCCCTATCAGGCCGGCGATCTAAAGGCGCGCGGCAAGGCGGAGGCGATCGTGGCGAGCCTGCCGCACGACGGCGGCCACTCTACCCGCGACATCGTGTTCACGCCGGACAACAAGCGCATGCTGGTATCGGTCGGCTCGCTCAGCAATGTTGCCGAGGGCATGGGCTCGCCGCCGGGTGGCGTGGAAGCCTGGTCGAAAGCGCAGCCGCTCGGTGCGGCCTGGGCGAGCGAGACCGAACGCGCCACCGTGCTCGCCTTTACCCCCGAGGGCAAGGAGCGGAAGATCTACGCCACCGGGATCCGCAACTGCGTCGGTCTTGCGATCCAGCCGCAGACCGGGCTGCCCTGGTGCTCGACCAACGAGCGCGACGGCCTCGGCGACGATCTCGTGCCTGATTATGTGACCAGCGTGAAGGAAGGCGCGTTCTACGGCTGGCCGTGGTTCTATATCGGCGGCAATGAAGACCCCCGCCACGCCGGCGCGCGGCCGGACCTCAAGGACAAGGTGACAGTGCCCGACGTGCTGGTGCAGCCGCACTCGGCCTCGCTCGGCATGACTTTTTATCAGGGCACGCAGTTTCCATCCGAATACCAGGGCGATGCCTTTGCCGCTGAGCACGGCTCCTGGAACAGGTCGAAGCGCACCGGCTACAAGGTGATCCGCATCCGGATGAAGGACGGCAAACCAACGGGCGAGTACGAGGATTTCGTCACGGGGTTCGTGGTGAGCGATACCGAGGTGTGGGGGCGGCCGGTCGGAGTTGCCGTGGCGAAGGATGGCTC
Source organism: Bradyrhizobium sp. WSM4874 (assembly GCF_055811835.1). Lineage (NCBI taxonomy): Bacteria > Pseudomonadati > Pseudomonadota > Alphaproteobacteria > Hyphomicrobiales > Nitrobacteraceae > Bradyrhizobium > Bradyrhizobium sp. WSM4874. The sequence continues at coordinate 173,455 of NZ_JBVVPR010000007.1, read as the reverse complement.
GCTGCTAGTGTCGGAGGATGGCAATGGGACGATCTGGCGGGTGACAGGCGTGCGCTGAGCCGCGGCGCAGGTGCACCCTCGCCCCTTGCGGGAGAGGGTGGCTCGCCGCGCAGCGGCGAGACGGGTGAGGGGTTCTATCCGCGAACTCCTCTACGTGTGTGCGGAGAGAACCCCTCACCCGGCGCTTCGCGCCACCTTCTCCCGCAAGGGGGGAAGGGAAGCGGCACTGCGCTTGCGGCGCCTACCCCCGTCTCACACTCGCGCCGCCATCCACCGGCAAGGTCACACCTGTGATGAAATTCGCCTCGTCCGACGCCAGGAACAGCGCGGCATTCGCGACGTCCCATCCCGTGCCCATCTTCCTGCGCAGCGGCACCTTGCTGTCGCGTTCGGCTTCGACTTCGGCGCGGGTCTTGTGCCATTCGCGGGCGCGGGTGTCGACGGCCATTGGCGTGTTCATCAGGCCCGGCAGGATGACGTTGGCGCGGATGCCGTATTCGGCGTTCTGATAGGCGAGCTGTTCGGTGAAGGCGATCATCGCCGACTTTGTCGCCTTGTAGGCGACGTAAGGGTAGGTGGTGATCGCCGCCATCGAGGAGATGTTGATGATCGCGCCGCTTCCTTGCGCGCGCATGATCGGGATCACCTCTTTCGCCGCCCAAATGCAGCTCTTCAGATTGATGGCGACGACGCGGTCGAACGCCTCCTCGGTGATTTGCAGCAGCTCGGCGTCGCCGCCGGACAGGCTGACGCCGACATTGTTGTGCAGCACGTCGATCCGGCCCCAGCGCGCCTGTGCCTCCGCGACCATCGCCTTGATGTCGGCGGACTTGGTCACGTCGGCCTTGAACGCCGCGGCGGTGCCGTTTTTCTCGGCGATCAGGCTGACGGTTTCCTGCGCCGATTCCAGATGATGATCGACGCACAACACCTTGGCGCCCTCGCGCGCGAAGGTCAGCGCAGTGGCGCGGCCGTTGCCCATGCCTTCGCCGGGGCTTTGCCCGGCCCCGACCACGATGGCCACCTTGTCCTTCAGACGCATGACGTTTTTCTCCCTGCTTTTCCATTACGATAGCACGGGCTGTCAGCGGTCAAAGGCCGATCATGCCGCCTGATGGTCGCATCGGATGCACGCTGTCCCGCCGAACATGCATGGCTGCGTCGTCAGCGCGAAAGCACATGCACGCCAATGGCTTGCTGCTGCGCAGGAACCGACCTCGCACGATCGCGTTTGTTGCGGAGCCTTTCCCGCGCTAGGCTCTGTCCCGGGGCTTCCCAACCGCCAGTGGCTTGCCGATGAATCTGCTCGATCCACAAGGGCCTGTGGCTGCGGCCAACAGCACTATCCTGGTCGATTCCGTCTTCATCATGCTCGCGATCGTGGTGCCGACCATCATCGCCATCCTGGCCTTCGCGTTCTGGTTTCGCGCCTCCAATCCCAAAGCAAAATTTCAGCCCGACTTCGTTTATTCCGGGCGGGTGGAGATGGTGGTGTGGGCGATCCCCGCGCTCACCGTGATCCTGCTCGGTGGCGTCGCCTGGATCGGCTCGCACCAGCTCGATCCCGCAGCGCCGGTGCCCGGCACCGGCAGCCCGGTCCGCATTCAGGCCGTCTCGCTCGACTGGAAATGGCTGTTCATCTATCCGGACCAGCGCATTGCCACCATCAACACGCTGACGGTGCCGGCTGGCGCCGAACTGAATTTCCAGCTGACGTCGTCGAGCGTGATGAACACCTTCTTTATCCCGCAGCTCGGCAGCATGATCTACACCATGAACGGCATGGTGACGAAGCTGAACCTGCGCGCCGACAACGAAGGCAAGCTGCAGGGCCTGTCGGCGCATTTCTCCGGCGACGGCTTTCCGGACATGATGTTCGACGTCAACGTGGTCTCGCCGCTCGCCTTTCCGGAATGGGTCGCGACCACGGCGAAGAGCGATGCTGTCCTCAATGAGGATAGCTACAAGAAGTTGATGCAGCAGGGCATCGAAAAGGGCAGGCCGACCTACCGGCTCGACGATCCCCGGCTGTTCGACCTGATCGCGACCCAGCACATTCCGCCAGGACCGGGTCCGGAGCTCGCATCCGAAGCAGGCCGGTCGCACAGTGGAGGCCATGATGCTCGGTAAGCTCGATTGGTCGGCCATTCCGTTCGACCAGCCGATACCGCTGATCGCAGGCGGCGTGGTGTTGGTCGGCATTCTCGCCGTGCTGGCCTGGGTCGTGGTGAAGGGGCATCTGCCCTATCTCTGGCACGAATGGATCACAAGCGTCGACCACAAGCGGATCGGCGTGATGTACATCCTGCTGGCGTCGGTGATGCTGCTGCGTGGCGGCAGCGACGCCATCATGATGCGGATCCAGCAGGCGGTCGCCTATCAGTCCCAGGGCTATCTGCCGCCGGAGCACTACAACCAGATATTCTCCGCGCACGGCACCATCATGATCTTCTTCGTGGCGATGCCGTTCGTCATCGGGCTGATGAATCTCATCGTGCCGCTTCAGCTTGGCGTACGGGATGTGGCTTTCCCGACGCTCAATTCGGTCGGCTTCTGGCTGACCGCGACCGGTGCGCTGCTGGTCAATCTCTCGCTCGTGATCGGCGAGTTCGCCCGCACCGGCTGGCTCGCGTTTCCGCCGCTGTCGGAGCTGTCCTACTCGCCGGGTGTCGGTGTCGACTATTACGCGTGGTCGCTGCAGATCTCCGGCGTCGGCACGCTGGTGGCCGGCATCAATCTCGTGACGACGGTGCTGAAGCTGCGCACCAAAGGCATGAACTATCTGCGCATGCCGATGTTCTGCTGGACCACGCTGGCCTCGAACCTCCTCATCGTCGCGGCCTTCCCGATTCTGACCGCCACCCTCGCGATGTTGCTGCTCGACCGCTATCTCGGCTTCCACTTCTTCACCAACGAGGCCGGCGGCAATGTCATGATGTTCATGAACCTGATCTGGGCCTGGGGGCATCCCGAGGTCTACATCCTTGTGCTGCCGGCCTTCGGCATCTTCTCCGAGGTGGTCTCCACCTTCTCGGGCAAGGCGCTGTTCGGCTATCGCTCGATGGTGCTGGCGACCATGGCGATCTGCGTCATCTCCTTCATGGTCTGGCTGCATCACTTCTTCACGATGGGCGCGGGCCCCGACGTCAACGCCATCTTCGGCATCGCCAGCATGATCATCGCGATACCGACCGGGGTGAAGATCTACAACTGGCTGTTCACGATGTACGGCGGACGCATCCGCTTCGAGACGCCGATGCTGTGGTCGATAGGCTTCATGGTCACCTTCATCATCGGCGGATTGACGGGCGTGCTGGTCGCGGTGCCGCCGGCCGATTTCATCCTCCACAACAGCATGTTTCTGGTCGCGCATTTCCACAACGTCATCATCGGCGGCGTGCTTTTCGGCGCCTTCGCCGGATTCGAGTACTGGTTCCCGAAGGCGTTCGGCTTTCGCCTCAACGACCGCTGGGGCAAGCTCGCGTTCTGGTTCACTTTCCTCGGCTTCTACGTCACCTTCATCCCGCTCTACGTCGCTGGCATGCTCGGCATGACACGGCGCATGCAGCACTATGACGTCGCGGCGTGGCGCCCCTGGATGCTGGTCGCAGCCGTCGGCATGGCCGTGCTGACGATTGGCGTGATCTGCCAGATCGTGCAGATCGTGGTCAGCATCCGCAACCGCGAGGCCCTGCGGGATCGCACCGGCGATCCCTGGGACGGCCGCTCGCTGGAATGGGCGACGTCGTCGCCGCCGCCGGTCTTTAACTTCGCTTTCAATCCCGATGTGCGCGGCGAGGATGCCTATTGGGACATGAAGGCTCATGCCAAGCAGCAATCGCTCGATCATGATGCGCCCGAGTATCAGGACATCGAGATGCCCAGGAACTCGCCGACCGGATTCGTCTGCGCGTTCTTCGCCACCGTCATGGGGTTTGCGCTGATCTGGCACATCTGGTGGATGGTGATTTTGGGCGGCATCGGAGCGTTCGCGACCTTCGTCGTGTTCGCCTGGCGCGATCATGACGAATACGTCATTCCGGCCGACGAGGTCGCTGCAATAGACCGCGTCAATCTCGAGGAGCGGCGCAATCTTGTCAGCATGGCGGGGACAGTCTGATGTCAATGACCGCGACCGCCGGCCGTGCGCACGCCGATCCCCATCACATCGGGCTCGTCATCGAGCATCCCGGCCCGGCGCCGAAGCGCATCGTGACCGCCTATGGCTTCTGGGTCTTCCTGCTCTCCGACATCGTGATGTTCTCCTGCTTCTTTGCGGCCTACGCGGTGTTGGCCGACCAGACCGCCGGCGGCCCGAAGGGCTCGGAGATTTTCGAGCAACGAAACGTCGCGATCGAGACGGTCTGCCTGCTGCTGTCGAGCTTCACCTGTGGCATGGCGAGTATCGCGGCCGATGTGCGCAACCGGTTCTGGTTCTATCTCGGGATGGCGGTGACGTGTTTGCTCGGCCTCATCTTCCTGGTCATTGAGTTCCGCGAGTTCGCCGACCTCGTGGAGCGAGGCTATGGCCCGTCGCGCAGCGCGTTCCTGACTGCGTTCTTCTCGCTGGTCGGCTGCCACGGCCTGCACGTTTCGGCCGGCATCTTGTGGCTCCTCACCATGATGGCCCAGGTCTTCGCAAAGGGTTTTCGTGCCGACGTGCTGCGCCGGATGATGTGCTTTGCGTTGTTCTGGCATGCGCTTGACATCGTCTGGGTCGGGGTCTTCTCCGTCGTCTATTTGCTTGGGAGTGGCGTATGAGTGATCAGGCACATATGCGGGCCGAACACGACCTCGCGCCGGGCGAGGAAGAACAACACGGTGTCGGCACCAGGATCCTCGGCTATGTGGTCGGCCTCGTGCTTGCACTGCTGCTCACGGCGACCTCGTTCTTCATCGCGGGCACCGATCTGGTTTGGCAGCCTTCCATTCCCGTCGCGCTGATCGTGCTGGCGATCGCGCAGATGGGCGTGCACCTCGTGTTCTTCCTGCACATCACCACCGGCCCCGACAACACCAATAACGTGCTGGCGCTGGCTTTCGGGCTGCTGGTCGTGTTCCTGGTGGTCGGCGGCACCGTCTGGATCATGGCGCATCTGAATGCGAACATGCCGGCGATGGATCAGATCATGCCGATGCGGCGCTAGCGCATTGTGCAAAAAAGAAGAGCCGCTTGTTGTGACAAGCGGCCCAAGTCTAGGGAGGAAACGCCCGAGCAAAGCAATCGGGCCGGAGCCGGATTGCCGCCAAGGAAACGCTCGCGCAAAGCGCTTGCGTACGCTTACAAATGCAGCAACTCCCGATAGAGTTCAATTCCGGATGAATACTGTCTCCGGCTGCCGCTCACGGCTGCGTGATGGGCTTCGTTATTTCGGCCGCCGGCAATTGTAGGCCTTGCGGAAGCCCGCAGCCTGGGCGTCGTCCTCCGAGCAGAACCAGCGGTCCGGCTTGGTGGTCGCGGGGTAGCTCGGGCAGCCCCGCAAATGATAGATGCCGATATTGCCGGTGACGCGCGCGCGCACCGCAAGCTTGCCCTTGATGCCACAGCTCGGCGGCATCGTCAGATCCTCGGGAAACAACACCGCGCGAATCTCCTTGTCGCGATCGGTGCGGCAGGCGGCGCCCAGGAGCGCGCCGTCCTTCTTGCCGGTGCGGAATTCCTGCGGTGCAACAAAGCACCCCTTCCAGATTCCGGCCGAGGTTGATTTCGCGTCGGCCGCGGCCGACTTGACGTTCGCCTTGACCGGCTCGCGGGCAATGGCATAGCCGAGCTTGACCAGCTGCTCGTTCAAGGTGGTCTTGTCGCCTTCGGCCGTGCAGATCGCGCGGTGCCGCTTGCCAAAACTCTTTTCCGGTCCGACATCGTCGCAGCGCACGGATCGCTTGCCGATCAGCTTGGCGAGCTGGTCGCGGGCCTCGATGCCGCAGGTCCAGGGATCGGCGTGATCGTCGATGCAGACCTGGTCCAGCTCGGGTGCGTCGACGCCGTCCAGGCGGTAGGTGACGTCGCCGACCTGAATGGCGTTGCCGTCGCGGACCGTCGCGGCGGCCGTCAGCGCGGAGCCGGGGCCGGAGGTGCCCAGAAATCCGGACAGGGCGAGAAAGGAAACGAGCGCAAAAGCGCGGGCGCTGGCAAAGGATTTTCGGAAGGACATAAGGTCTCGCTATCGATGGCTCGTGCGCCTTGTTCCTAGCATCCGGATGTGAGGATACCAATGGTCTGCGCCCCGCGAAGTGCGACATTCCGGCCTCGTGGCTTTACTCAGCCGTAGCTCTGATCCTATCGTCCGCCGGCCTTGCGGAGCGGAGGCCGAATCGCCCGGAAGCGGCGAAGGGAGGAAAATTTCGCGATGAAAGACCCCGTGGACGTCCTGATCATCGGCGCCGGCGCTTCAGGCGCGGCGGTGGCGTGGTCGCTGGCCGAGACCAAGATGCATATTCTCTGCCTGGAGCAGGGCGGCTGGATGAACCCGGCGGAATATCCCAGCACGGGCCGGGACTGGGAGGCCAAGTTCTACGGCGAGTGGTCGTCAAGCCCGAACGTCCGCGGCCGACCCGAGGACTATCCGATCAACGACGACAATTCGCCGATCAAGGTCGTCAACTACAATGCGGTCGGCGGCTCGACAGTGATGTACACCGCGCACTGGCCGCGGCTGCATCCTTCCGATTTCAAGGTGAGGACGCTCGACGGCGTCGCCGACGACTGGCCCATCGACTACGACGTGCTGACCCCGTTCTTCGAAGAGAACGACCGGATGATGGGCACGTCCGGCCTCTCGGGTGACCCGCTCTCGCCGCTGACGCATCCGCCGATGCCGCCACAGCCGATGGGATTGTCGGGTGCGATCATCGGCAAGGCCATGAACAAGCTCGGCTGGCACTGGTGGCCGTCGGATACGACGGTCGCGACCATGGACTACGAGGGCCGCGCGCGCTGCATCAATCTCGGCCATTGCACGCCGGCCTGCGCGCAGGGTGCGAAGTCCTCGACCGACATCACCTATTGGCCGCATGCGGTCCGCGCCGGCGTCGAACTGCGTACGCACTGCCGGGTGCGCGAGATCACCACCGACGAGAACGGCATGGCCAGCGGCGTGGTCTATTACGACAAGGACGGCGTCGAGCAGTTCCAGCCGGCGCATGTCGTCATCATCGCCTGCAATGGCGTCGGCACGCCGCGGCTGCTGCTGAACTCAGCGTCGAACCGCTTTCCGAACGGGCTTGCCAATTCGTCCGGCCTCGTCGGCAAGAACCTGATGTTCCATCCCTATGCGCAGATCTACGGCTATGTGAAGGAGCCGACCGACAGCAACCGCGCGCCGCCGACCTGCCTATGGAGCAAGGAATGGTATGACACGGACCTGTCGCGCGGCTTCGTGCGCGGCTACGGCGTCCAGTTCGTGCGCGGCGCCGGGCCGGTGTTCGAGGCTGTCGTCAGCGAGCAGAAGGGGATCCTGCCGTGGGGCGCCGATCATCACCGCATCTTCCGCAAGCTCAACGGCCACCGGCTCGGGTTTTCCGCGATCTGCGAGGACCTGCCAGAGGAGCATAACCGGGTCACGCTCGATCCGGTCTTGAAGGACGGCCACGGCATTCCCGCGCCGAGGATCGACTACACGATCAGCGAGAACAGCCGGAAGATGATGGAGCATGCGCTGGCGCGCGGGCGGGAGATTCTCGAGACCGCGGGGGCGAGCGACATCTGCGTCAACTCGCCGATCCCGTGGGGCGGCTGGCACTTGCTCGGCACGGCACGCATGGGCACCGACCCGGAACGCTCCGTCGTCAACGAATGGGGCCGCTCGCACGACGTGAAGAACCTGTTCATCGTCGACGGCAGCATCTTCGTCACCTCGGGCGGCGTGAACCCGACGTCCACCATCCAGGCCCTCGCGCTCTACATCGCCGACCAGATGAAGCAGCGCCTCTCCAATTTGTTCGATTGAGGCCGAGATGTCCGCAGACAATCAACTGACACGCGCCCAGCGCGACGACCTCCGCACCATCGCCGCGATGATCGTTCCCGCCAGCGACGAGTACAAGGTGCCGGGCGCCGACGATCCCGCGATCCAGGCCGACATGCTGGCGACGCTCGGGCGTGACGCCAAATTGGTGGCGGCGGCGCTGGACCATCTGGCGCGGCTCGCGGGCCGACCGTTCGCCGAGCTCGATGCTGCCCGGCGCGATGCGGTGGCGCAGGAGTTTCGCAGTTCCGGCGGTGCGGCTGCGGCCACGCTCGTTCGCGTGGTGCTGCAATGCTATTACCGCGACGATCGGGTGCTGCGCTCGCTCGGTCTCGAACTGCGCGCGCCATTTCCGAAGGGCTATGTGCTCCCGGAGGGAGACTGGTCGCTGCTCGATCCGGTCAAGGCAAGGGCAGGCACGCTGCGACGGGCGCCCTAACCACCTGGGCAGTCCAGCCTTGCGCCCCGGACGGGTCCCTTGCGCCTCACGGAGCAGGCCACCATCTGTGTGAGCCTCAAGGACTCTTGCCATGTTGGATTTAACTTCAGAGATCGTCGATGACGCACCGTCATCGCGAACGGCGGCGGCTGTCCCGGACAATGACCGGGCCCTGCTGGACGCCTATTCCAATGCCGTGATCGACGTGACCGACCGTGTCGGTCCGGCCGTCGTGCGCGTCGAGACCGGACCAAAGGTGCCGAACGGCCGCGAGCGCGGCGGGCTCGGCTCGGGCATCGTGATCTCGCCGGACGGGCTCGTGCTCACCAATAGTCATGTGGTCGGCTCCTCGAAGGAGATCCGGCTGCGCGACGTCGAGGGCCATGTCGGCGACGCCCGGGTGCTCGGCGTCGATCCCGATACTGACCTTGCGCTGCTGCGCGCCAATGGCGTGCGGGACTTGCCCTACGCGGCGCTCGGCAACTCCAAGACCTTGCGGCGCGGCCAGCTCGTGATCGCGATCGGCAATCCGCTCGGCTTTGAATCGACCGTCACCGCCGGCGTGGTCTCGGCGCTCGGGCGCTCGATCCGCTCGGTCAGCGGCCGCACCATCGAGGACGTGATCCAGACCGATGCTGCGCTCAACCCCGGCAATTCCGGCGGGCCGCTGGTATCGTCGAATGCCGAGGTGATCGGCATCAACACCGCGATCATCAATGGCGCGCAGGGTATCTGCTTTGCGGTCGCCAGCAACACCGCGCAATTCGTGCTGTCGGAGATCATCCGCCACGGCTATGTCCGCCGCGCCTATATCGGCGTGGCCGGCCAGACCGCGCCGATCCCGCGGCGACACGCGGTGCTGGCCGGCGTCGAGAACAAGATGGGCGCGCTGCTGGCGCAGATCGAGCCGGACGGACCGGCGGCGAAGGCGGGCCTGTTGTCCGGCGATGTCGTGATCAGCCTCGATGGCGTCGAGATCAACGGCGTGGACGATCTGATCCGCGTGCTCGACCGCGACCGGATCGGCCGGCGGCTGGCCATGGACGTGCTGCGGCTCGGCCGCCTGCGGGCGATCGATATCGACCCGGTCGAGCGCAAGCCGGCGCGCTAGCGCGTGGGCGCCCAGGCGAGGTATGACGGTGTCATGCCTCGCTTTGGGAACCCCGCCGCATGATGCCGGCGCATGAGACCTACGATGTCATCGTCGTCGGCGCCGGCGCCGGTGGCATGACGGCCGCGGCCGTCGCCGCCGCTGAAGGCCTGCGCGTGCTGGTGATCGAGAAGACCGCTTTCGTCGGCGGCACCACCGCATGGTCCGACGGCATGGTCTGGATCCCCGCCAATGCCAAGATGAAAGAGGCGGGGCTGTTCGATAGCGTCACGGACGCCGTGCAATATTTGTCGAACACGGTGCCCGAGCCCGCCAATGCGGGCCTGCGAGCCGCTTTCCTCGCGCGCGGACCGGAGGCGGTCGCCTATCTCGAAGCCAACACGCAAGTGCGCCTCCAGCCGGTGAAGGCCTGTCCGGACTATTATCCGGAGCGATTGGGCGCGACGCCGGGCGGGCGCGTGCTCGAGCCGGTCGTCTTCGACGGCACGCGGCTGGGCGCGCATTTCGCGCGACTGCGCGCGCCGCTGCCGGAGTTCACGCGGTTCGGCGCAATGATGGTCAACCGCCTCGACATTCCGCATCTGCGCCGGGCCGGAAGATCGCTGCGCTCGACTGTTCGTGCGGCGCGGCTGGTTTCGGAGTATGCGTGGCAACGGCTGCGCAGCCCGCGCGGCACGACGTTGTATCTCGGCAATGCGCTCGCCGCACGGCTGTATGCCTCGCTGCTGGCCCGGCAGATCGAGATCCTCTTCAGCGCGGACGTCGAGGATTTGTCGATGCAGGGCGAGCGCGTCGGCGGCGTGGTCATCCGTCATGGCGCACGCGATCGGCTGATTGCCGCGCGACGCGGTGTGGTGCTGGCGACCGGCGGCTTTTCGCACGACGCGACCTTGCGCAAACGCTTCTTCCCACCCGCGGCCGGATTCATCTCGGCGACCCACACGTCCGCTACGGGCGACGGGCTCCGCCTTGCAACTGCAACCGGCGCAGCGCTCAATGCGGATGCGACGAGCCCGGCCTATTGGGTTCCGGCCTCGCTGTTCCGGCGCGCTGATGGAAGTCGTGGCGTTTTCCCGCACATTGTGACCGACCGCGCCAAGCCCGGCGTGATCGCGGTCAATGCGGCCGGCCGGCGCTTCGTCAACGAGGCGCTTTCCTACCATGAGTTCGTGCTCGCGATGCTGCGCGATGGGGACGGCGAACCGGACCGGCCGTTCTATCTGATCTGCGACCGCCAGTGCCTGTGGAGCTACGGCCTCGGCCGCATCAAGCCGTTCACGCGCAATATCCGGCGCTACACGGCAAGCGGCGAGTTGGTCGAGGCCGCTGATATCGCGCAGCTCGCAGCGAAGATCGGCATCAAGCCGTCTACACTCGCGGCGACGATCGCGAGCTACAATTCCGATGCGAAGGAGGGCCGTGATCCGGAATTCGGTCGCGGCAGCACCATCTATCAGCGACATCTCGGTGATATCAGCCACAAGCCGAACCCCTGCGTCGCGCCCATCCTCTGCGCGCCGTTCTTTGCGATGCGGATTTATCCGGCGGATCTCGGCACGGCGATCGGCATGAAGGTGGATGCCCAGGCGCGCGTGTTGCGCGAGGACGGCACGCCGGTTGCGGGGCTCTACGCCTGTGGCAACGACATGGGCTCGATCATGAACGGCAATTGTCCCGGGCCGGGGATCGCGTTAGGGCCGGCACTGACATTCGGGTACATCGCAGGAAGGCATCTGGCCGAGGGGAGTGTGGCGACGACACTCGGCGCCGCGAAGGCATCCGTCTGATCGGGTCCCCCTGCATCCCCGTCATTGCGAGCGCAGCGAAGCAATCCAGACTGTCTCTGCGGAAAATTCTGGATTGCTTCGTCGCAAGGGCTCCTCGCAATGACGCGGAGAGAGCTTGCACCTCCGACAGCTACTCCGCTGCCGCTGCAAACCGGCTGTTCTCCAGTTCCGCTTCCAGCCGCGCCTTCTCCGCCGCCGCCAGCTTGATGTTGGCCGCCTTGATATGCCCGAAGCCGCGGATCGTCTCCGGCAGCCGTGCGAGCCTCGTCAGCAGCGGGATCTGCTCCGCCTTCAGCCCGGAGATCCGCTGATCGATCATGCCGAGATAATCCGCGACCAGCTTCCGCTCGGTCCGACGCTCCTCGGTACGGCCGAACGGATCGAACGCGCCGCCGCGCAGGAATTTCAGCCTGGCGAGCACGCGGAAGGCGTGGATCATCCAGCCGCCGAATTCCTTCTTCTGGAGATGTCCGGTGGTCTTGTCGCGTTGGGCGAAGATCGGCGGGGCCAGATAGAACTTCAGCTTGAAGTCGCCGTCGAATTTCTCCGAGACCTTCTTGGAGAAGCTGCCATCGGTATAGAGCCGCGCGACCTCGTACTCGTCCTTGTAGGACATCAGCTTGAACAGATTTTTCGCGACGGCCTCGGCCAGCTCCGTGGACGCGGGCGAGGCAGCTGCTTCCGCCTTGCGCACCTTGGCGACGGCGGCGAGGTAACGGTCGGCGTAGTCCTTGTCCTGATAGCTGGTCAGAAACTCCGCGCGCGTCGCGATGATGTCGTCGAGCGACTTCGTCGGCGCGGCGGCCCGGCTCCGGAATTGCAACACGCTGCGCACCCGCGACATGTCGTGGGCGGCGAGGCGTCCCCAGGTGAAGGCCAGCTTGTTCATTTCGATCGCGGCGCCGTTGATCTCGATGGCGCGGAGCAGCGCGTCCAGCGATAGCGGGATCGCGCCCTTCTGGAAGGCAAAGCCGAGCATGAAGGGATTTGTCGCAATCGAATCGCCCATCAGCGCGGAGGCAATACCGGTGGCGTCGATGATGTCGAGGTTCTTGTCGCCGACGGCATCGCGCAGCACCGTCTGCATCGCGCCCATCTCGAAATCGAGATCGGGGTTTTGCACGAAGCTTGCAGTCGGCTGCAGGTCGGCGTTGATATACGCTTTCGTCGTTCCGCGCTCGGCGCGGCTGAGCGCGGAGGGACCTGCCGAGACGATCATGTCGCAGCCGAGGATGACGTCGGCGCCGCCGGTGGTGATCCGGACCGCGGAGATGTCTTCCGGCTTCGCGGCGATACGGACATGGCTCATCACAGCGCCGTTCTTCTGCGACAGGCCGGTGAAATCCAGCGCCGAGCAGCCGCGGCCGTCGACATGGGCGGCCATGCCGAGCAGCGCGCCGATGGTGATGACACCGGTGCCGCCGATGCCGGTGACGAGGATGTTGTAGGGGGCGTCCAGCTCACGCGCGGGGGGCAGCGGCAGGTCGGCAAACAACTGGCCTGAATCCACCGCCGAGGTCTTGATCCGCTTGAGCGTGCCGCCATGCACGGTGACGAAGCTCGGGCAAAAACCCTCGACGCAGGAGAAGTCCTTGTTGCAGTTTGATTGGTCGATCTGGCGCTTGCGGCCGAACTCGGTCTCCAGCGGCTGCACCGAGACGCAGTTGGACGCTTGCGAGCAGTCGCCGCAGCCTTCGCAGACCAGCTCGTTGATGAAGGCGCGCTTGGCGGGATCCGGATACAGCCCACGCTTGCGGCGGCGGCGCTTTTCCGCGGCGCAGGTCTGGTCGTAGACGATGACCGTAAGGCCCTTGATGTCGCGCAGCTCGCGCTGAACGGCGTCGAGCTCGCGGCGGTGATGGACGGTCGCGCCTTGCGGGAAGTAGTTGGTGTCAGGGTATTTGGTGGGATCGTCGGAGACGATCGCGAGGCGCTTGACGCCCTCGGCCCAGACCTGATGCGCGATCTGGGCGACGTTGAAGGCGCCCTCGGCCGGCTGACCGCCGGTCATCGCGACGGCGTCGTTGTAGAGGATCTTGTAGGTGATGCTGATGCCGGCGGCCGATGCCGCGCGAAGGGCAAGCAGTCCGGAATGGGTGTAGGTGCCGTCGCCGAGGTTCTGGAAGATGTGCTGCTCGGTGGTGAAGGGCGCTTGTCCGATCCAGTTCACGCCCTCGGCGCCCATATGCGAGATCAGATCGGTACGGCGGGTCGGCATGCTCAGGGCCATGCCGTGGCAACCGATGCCGGCCATGGCGCGGCTTCCTTCGGGCACGCGCGTCGAGGTGTTGTGCGGGCAACCCGAGCAGAAGAACGGCGTGCGCGCGAGCTTGATTTGCGCGGAGGCCGGAACAGGAGTGTCGAACGCCTCGAGCCGCGCGAGGCGCTGCTCAAGCACAGGGCTGTGGTGACCGAGCTTGCGCAGCCGCGCCACCAGCGCGGATGCAACGATGGTCGGCGTCAGCTCGCCCTCGCTCGGCAATAGCGGTGCGCCGCGCTCGTCGCGTTTTCCCGTCACGGTCGGGCGCCTGGAAGCATCGATATTATAGAGGATACGCATCAGCTGGTCTTCGATGAAGCCGCGCTTCTCCTCGACGACCAGTACGTCCTGAAGTCCTTCGGCGAAGCGCTTGGCCCCGCTTTCCTCAAGTGGCCAGGTCAGTGCGACCTTGTAGATGCGAAGGCCGAGGTTCTGCGCGTCCTTGTCGGTAATGCCCAGATCGGCCAGCGCCTGTCGCAGATCGAGATAGGCCTTGCCGGTCGCGATGATGCCGAGCCGTGCCGGCCTGGAGTCGAGCACGATGCGGTCGAGCTGGTTGGCGCGCGCAAAGGCCTGCACCGCCGCCATCTTCGGGCCGAACAGGCGCCTCTCCGCGTCCAGCGGCGGATCGGGCCAGCGGATGTTGAGGCCGCCGGGCGGCATCTCGAAATCGTCGGGGAGCCTGATCTGAATGCGTTCGGGATCGCTGTAGATCGAGGCCGAACTCTCCACGGTTTCGCTGATCGCCTTGAAGCCGACCCAGCAGCCGGAGAAGCGCGACAGCGCAAAGCCGTAGAGGCCGAGATCGAGATAGTCCTGCAGCGTCGCCGGGTTGATGACAGGGATCAGCGCCGCCGCGAACACCTGTTCGCTCTGGTGCGCCAGTGTCGAGGATTGGCAGCCGTGGTCGTCGCCGGCAAGCGCGAGCACGCCGCCATTGAGCGAGGTGCCGGCGGCATTCGCATGCTTGAGCGCGTCGACCGAGCGGTCGACGCCGGGCCCCTTGCCGTACCAGATGCCGAACACGCCATCGACCTTGGCGCCGGGAAACAGGCCGACCTGCTGGCTGCCCCAGACGGCGGTCGCCGCAAGGTCCTCGTTCAGACCGGGGACGAAGGCGATGTCGTGCTGCTGGAGGTGTGACTTCGCGCGCCACAGCGCGTGGTCGTACATGCCGAGCGGGGAACCGCGATAGCCCGAGATGAAGCCGCCGGTGTTGAGGCCCTGAAGCCGGTCGCGTTCGCGCTGCAACATGGGCAACCGGACCAGCGCCTGCGTGCCGGACAGGAAGATCCGCTTCGATTCGAGCCGGTATTTGTCGTCCAGCTCGACCTGCATCAGCGTCATTTCAGAAGTCCTCGTCTCTTGTTTCGGCTCTTATTCGACTTGGGGTTTGCGCTGCGGGAGGGAGGAGCGGCTGCGCGACGCGAATTGTGACAGTCAAAGGCATGCGCAGACGAAGTCAATATCGCTCACCGCATCCGTGGCGCTCCTGCTGGTCATGGCTTGCTCGCGGAGAACACGATGGCTGCAAGCGCGTTCAATACCGAGATCACGGAGACGGCTGAGGCGCTGATCGGGCCATGGCACCACCCCGCGCCAGATACTCCACGCAGAGGTACGCGGCCGATATCGTCGGTGCGCCGACAGCCCTCGACAGACGTCTTCGCGAACTCAAGCCGCTGGTCGACCCCGTGATCCTCAAGACCTGAAGGTCGACTACATGGCGACGCTGAAGCCTCTTGCGTGCCTTATGGGGAGCAGCATCGGCGCCCGTAAGAAGCGGGTCGCTAACGCCACCTTCGTCACTCCGGGGCGCGCGTAGCGCGAGCCCGGAATCCATTTCACCGCGTGTTTAGCCGCCCGATGGCTTCCAGGTTCGACGCTTACGCGTCGCCCCGGAATGACGACGGAGAGCGCTCATCCTTTGGGCAAATGCACGTCGCAAAGCCGCCGCACAGCGAATAAGCAGACCCCGGCTTTTCCAATAACGTTCTGACAGTGCAGTAAATTTTCCTGCGCCGTCGGCTCAACTTCAATTGTACACAATGGCATGGCGCTTGCAGAACTCCTGAAGAGAGAGTTCTCGCGGGGGCCTTGAGTCATGTTGAGCTCAACCAAGCAGACACTGGGTGTCATCAGCGCCGAACCGGAGCCGGTCAAGCTCGACTGGCCCGCCACCGCGCTCCTCATCATCGACATGCAGCGCGACTTCATGGAGCCCGGCGGCTTCGGCGAGACCCTCGGCAACGACGTCAGCCAGCTTGCGCGGGCGGTGAAGCCGATCGGTGCGGTGCTGAAGGCTGCGCGGGATACCGGCATGCTGGTGATCCACACGCGCGAGGGCCATCTGCCCGATCTCTCCGACGCGCCGCCGGCGAAAGTCGAGCGCGGCGCGCCATCCTTGCGCATCGGCGACCCCGGTCCGATGGGACGCATTCTCATTCGCGGCGAGGCTGGCCACGACATCATCCCGGAGCTTTATCCGCTCGACAGCGAGATCGTGATCGACAAGCCCGGCAAGGGCGCGTTCTACGCCACCGAGCTCACCGACGTGCTGGAGAAATACGGCATCGAGAATCTGCTGGTGTGCGGCGTCACCACCGAAGTGTGCGTCAACACCACCGTGCGCGAGGCCAACGACCGCGGCTATCGCTGCGTCGTCATCTCGGACGGCTGCGCGTCCTACTTTCCTGAGTTTCACGAGATGGGCCTGAAGATGATCAAGGCCCAGGGCGGCATCTTCGGCTGGGTCGCAAGCTCAGCCGCGGTTCTGGAGGCGATGAAGATTTCCACATCAGCGTAGGGGCATCACGATGAGCACAGGCACGACGGGGACGGCCGGCACCTCCGAGTTCAAGCCGGCACTATGGACACCGGGCGACTGGAACGCGTTTTTCGGCTTCGGCACCAACATCCTCGTCAACATGCTAGTGCTCACGGGCCTGTTGCGCTTCGTGTTGAAGATGCCTGACAGTCTCGTGTTCGGCCGTATCCTGCCCGCGCTCGGGTTGATGATGTGTCTCTCCACCTTCTACTACGCATACCTCGCCTATCGTCTGGCGCAGAAGACCGGCCGCAACGACGTTTGCGCGCTGCCTTCGGGCGTCAGCGTGCCGCACATGTTCATTGTCACCTTCGTGATCATGCTGCCGATCACTATCAAGACCGGTGATCCGCTCAAGGGCTGGTCGGCGGGCCTGGTCTGGGTGTTCTTCCAGAGCTTCATCCTGATGATCGGCGGCTTCATCGCGCCCTTCATTCGAAAGATCACGCCGCGCGCGGCGCTGCTCGGTACGCTCGCCGGCGTCTCCGTCACTTTCATCTCGATGCGGCCGGCGCTCGAAATGTACATGACGCCGCAGATCGGCCTGGTCTGCTTCGCCATCATCCTGGTGAGCTGGTTCGGAGGCGTGAAATATTGGCGCGGCATCCCCGCCGGTCTCGTTGCGATCGCGGTCGGAATGGTCATCGCCTGGGGCTCGAACCTGTTCGGCCTCGGTCTCGGTGGACTGAGCGTCAAGGGCGTCGGTGATGCCTTCGCAAACTTCGGCTTCTCGGTGCCGATTCCGGCGGTAGGCTATGTCTTCTCCGGTTTCGAATTCCTCGGAATCATCCTGGTCACCGCCATTCCATTCGGCATCTATGACCTCGTCGAGGCCATGGACAATGTCGAGAGCGCGGAAGCGGCCGGCGACGAATATCCGACCACGCGCGTGCTCACCGCCGATGGCGTCGTCAGTCTGATCGGCTGCCTGATGGGAAATCCCTTCATCAACGCCGTCTATATCGGCCATCCCGGCTGGAAGGATGGGCGGGCGCATCGGTTACTCCGCCGCGACCGGCATCATGGTGGTCGTGCTGGCCTGGTTCGGCATCATCTCGGTGCTGCTGGCGCTGGTGCCGGTGGTCGCGATCTCGCCGATCCTGCTCTATATCGGCATGCTCATTGGCGCGCAGGCGTTCCAGACCACGCCGGTCAAGCACGCGCCCGCGATCGTGCTGGCGCTGACGCCGCATCTGGCCGCCTGGGCCAAGCTCCAGATCGACACTATGCTGGGCTCGACCATGAACGCGGCTGCGAGCGTAGGCGGAATGGCGGCCGACAAGGCCGACGCGGTCAAGGCGGCCGCGATCGCCGCGTTGCCGCAGCAGGGCGTGTTCTATCACGGCCTCGAAGTGATGGGCGGCGGCTCCATCCTCGGCGGCCTGATCCTGGGGGCGATCGGCGTCTTCATCATCGAGCGCGACTTCGAGAAGGCCTCGGCGTTTGCGCTGGTTGGTGCGGTCCTGACCTACTTTGGCTTCATGCACGGCGAGGCCGTCGGCATCGGTGGCGGCTTTGGCGTCACGCCCGCGGTCGCGTTCGCCTATGCCGTGATGGCCGCCGGTCTGTTCGCGGCCAGCAAGCTCGGCGCGAGCGAGCCCTACATGCCGCATGCGGACATGCACGCAGCACCAGCGGAGTAGCTACCCGCCCTTGACGGCACCAGCGGTGAGCCCGGCGACGATCTGTCGCTGGGCGAACACCGTGAGCAGCAGCACCGGGAGGGTGACGATCAGAGCGGCGGCCGCGAGCGGCCCCCAGCTCAACTGGTCGAACGAGATCATGTTGTAGACAGCGACCGGCAGGGTCCGTGTCTCGCGTCCGGCCAGCACGATGCCGAAGACAAAGTTGTTCCAGGAGAAGATCACGGCCAGGATGAAGGCGACGGCGATGCCGGGCTTGGCGATCGGCAGCGCGACATGGCGGAAGACCTGCCAGCGCGTGGCGCCGTCGATGAGGGCTGCTTCTTCCAGCTCCATCGGCGTCGTCTCGAAATAGCCGATCATGATCCAGATCACGATCGGCACCGTGACCACCAGGTGGATGATGATCTGCGGCACCAGCGTGCCGAGCAGTCCCAGCCACTGGAACATGAGAAACAGCGGGATCAGATAGGATAGGCCCGGCGTGATGCGGGCGATCAGGATCACGATCGCAGATTTGTGCGCGGCCATCCGCGCGATGCCGTAGCCGGCGGGGACACCGACGAGCAGCGCAAGCAACGTCGCGCTGCCGGTCACGATCAGGCTGTTGATGAAATAGGTCAGGAAGCGGTTGGAAGCGAGCACGTCGGCATAGTTTTTCCAGGCGACATGCTCGGGAATGAACACCGGCGGGTAGGCGGCGTTGTCGATCTCGAATTTGAGCGACAGCGACAGCATCCAGAGAAAGAACAGGATCGCCGGCGACACGATGACGAACACCGAGAACCACAGGCCGATCTTGCCGATGATTTGCCTTGGACTCATGTGCCGCTCGCGATCTCGGTCCACAGCATGCGCTGGCGCGCATAGAGCATCACCGCCGCAAGCAGAACGATCAGCAGGAAGAACACGACCGCAATCGCCGAGCCGTAGCCAAGGTCGTAATAGGAGAAGGCGACGCTGTAGAGATAGATATTGATCGTCTCCGACGCCGATCCCGGTCCGCCCTGGGTGATTGCGAAAATGATGTCGAAGCTCTTCACGGCGTCGATCATGCGGATCATGCCGGCGATGAACAGGAACGGCATGATCAGCGGCAGGGTGATGAAGCGGAACACCTGCCAGAGGCTGGCGCCGTCGATCTGTGCACTTTCGTAAGGCTCGGTCGGGATCGCAGCGAGGCCGCCGAGCACGATCAGCATGACCAGCGGCGTCCATTGCCAGGTCTCGACCAGCACCAGCGAGGGAATGACGGTCGCGGGATGAAACACCCAGAGCTGCGCTGGGATTCCGACCAGTGACAGCAGATAGTTCAGCACGCCGAGTTGCGGGTGGAACATCATGGTCCAGACCAGCGCGATCGCCACCGGCGTCGCCATCATGGGCATGATGAAAACGCCGCGCAGAAAGCCGCGGCCGGGGAATTTCTGGTGAAACACCACGGCCGCAAACGTGCCGAGCACGAGCGGCAGCAGCACGGAGAGTGCGGTGTAGACCACTGTATGTCCGATCGCCTCAATGAAGCGGGGATCGCTCGTCAACCGCAGATAGTTGGACAGTCCAACGAAGGTGGTCGCCGAGCCGACCTTCCACTCGTTCAGGCTCATCCAGATCGTGAAGACCCACGGGAAGATGATGATGGCGAGCACGACGATGAGCGCCGGCACCACGAACGGCCAGTACGACGGCGGCCGCAACTCCTTCTCCGGCGCGGCATCTGACGGTGCCGCTGCCGGATTAGCCTGTATGATCGCACTCACGCCTTTTCGCTGCGCTCCAGGATTGGCCGGTACTGCTCGTGGGCCTTTTTCAACTCTGTCGCGGGATCGGCGCCGGCAAGGGTCGCGGTGATCGCCGCGCCAACGAGATCGCGGAATTCGGCGACCGGAATCACGACGGGCAGGCCCAGCTTGCTGACCTTGGCGGAATCGATCACCGACTGCAGCCACTCCTTGGGCATCTTCACGCCGTTCTGGACCTCGGCATCGTTCAGGATCGAGTTGCGGAACGGCACGCCGCCGCCGGCTTGCAACAGCCGGGCGCCTTGCGTTTTCGACACAACCCATTGGCAAAGCAGATAGGCGGCTTCCTTGTTCTTGCTCGCCGCGGCGATGCCGATGCCGTCGCCATAGGTCGCTGAATATTGTCCCTTCGGACCGGCCGGCACGACGGTGTAGCCGACCTTGCCGACCACGCGCGAGGCCGCCGGGTCTTCCAGCGGCGGCGCCCAGCCGACGCCGTCGATCCACATCGCCGAACGTCCTTGCGTGAACGAGGCCATCGACTCCATCCAGTTGAAGCCGGCGACGCCGGGCGGAGCGACTTTAGTCAACAATGTCTGATAGAGCTTGGTTGCAGCAATGGCTTCCGGACCGTCGGTCAGGATGTTGCCCTTCGCATCGAGGAATTCGCCGCCACAGTCGAGAAAGAAGTTGGTCCACAACGTCATGTTGGCGTTGCGCAGGCCGCGTCCGACAAAGCCGTAGGTGCCTTCCTTGGCATCGGTGAGCTTCTCGGCGGCCGCGACCATCTCGTCGAGGGTCTTGGGGACGGCGACGCCCTTCTTCTGGAACAGCTCCTTGTTGTAATACAGGATGAAATAATCGACCGACCACGGCAACGACAGCATCTGGCCCTTGTCGTTCCTGGCGTATTGCAGGCCGGCGGCCGAGAAATCGCTTTCCACGAGATCGGGCGCGGTCAGCGTCGGGTCTTTCATGTAAGGCGTGAGGTCGGCGAGCCAGCCGCCTTTCTCGAATTGCCGTTTCTGCACGTGATAGCTGAGATGGACGACGTCGAAGGTCGGCCGGCCCGAGGTGAGCTCGATCACGACCTTCTGGCGCTGCTGTTGCTCGGGAATCTGCTCCGCCTCGACCTGGATGCCGGTGAGCTCGGTAAACTCCTTGACGTATTTTTGCAGGTTGTCGCCGCGCGGGCCCTTGGCGAGGATCACCTCTAGCTTGGTCCCGGCGTATTTCTTCCAGTTCACCTCCGCGCGGGCTGGCAGTCCCGTCAGGCTGAGCGCGCCAGCTGCGGCAGTGCCCGTCAAGAGCGTACGACGCGAAATCTGATGGTCAGCCACTATATCCCTCCCGGATGACTCGTTTTGTTTGGGAGGGATACTAGCGGCCGTGCCGCGCGTGCCTAGCCCTAATCTGACGGATCACGGCCGCACGGCCGGCGTCTCCATCGGCAGGCCGCGCGCCCGCGACATCAGGTAGAGCTCCAGCGCGACCAGGTCGGGTGCGCCGAAATCATAGGCTTGGGCGCGGACACCCGTCATGCAACTGCGTAGCCGGCGCTCCAGCGATCCCAGCGTCTGCCATTCCAGCCGATAAAGCGGATAGCCGGTCGGCTGTCCCTGCGTGATCGGCGCGCCGGCAAGTCGCTTGTTGAAATTGTCGTCGTGGCAATTAGTGCAGGCAAGGTTGAGCTGGCCCTCGCGCTGCATGAAGAGGTCGCGGCCCTGTTCGACGAATGGCTTCAGTTGCGGATCGTCGCCCGTCGTGATCGCGGTGCCGCGCGATTGGTGCGCGACGAAGGCGGACAGGGCCAGCAGGTCGCGGCTCTCGTAGGGTAACACCGGTGCCTGCTGATGATTGCTGCGACAGAGATTGATGCGCTGGTCGAGCGTGACGGGGCGCGCCAGCGCCTTGTCGAAGGCCGGATAGTGCGCCGCGACGCCTTTCATGCTGCCGCGTGCATCGCCATGGCAATCCGCACAGGCTTTATCGGCGCTGCCGGTCCTCTTCGTCCACAACGCCTCGCCGTCGAGCACGAACAGCATGCCGGGATTTGAGCTGTCGTCATCCTGCATCGCGCGCGTGTCGGGCCCCATGAACGAATAGCCGGAGCGGCGGGCGTCCGGCGGAATCTCGCCGGCGAGCAGGGCAGGGCCGGTGGCGAGGAGCGCCGCGGCCGATATCGCGCGCCAAAAACTCATTCGACCGTGATCGACGCCGATGCACTGGACGAATAGCCGTTGTCGCCGATCCATTCGAACTCGAACTTGCCGCTCTCCTTCGCGACCGTGAAGAACGACAGATAGGGATTGGCCGCGATCGCCGGAAAGAGATCGGCGCGAAAAATCTCGGTGCCGTTGTAGCGGCACGTAAAGCTCGTGATGATGTCGCGCGGCACCAGCGCGCCGTCCGCGGTATGGCGGAAGCCGGTCTCCATGATGTGCGAGGTCAAGGTGCGGATCTCGATGATTTCGCCGCGCCTGGCTTTCGCAGGAACGTTGATGAGCGCGGCCATCAATTCATCTCCTCGGTGCAGGCGGCCAGCGTCACGACGATTTCGGTCGTGACCTGCCAGAACGTGTCGTCGGAAAGACGCGCGATCGCCACCACCTTCTGGGTGTCGGCGAGCCGGATCCGGGTCGAGACCTGGGCGCGGCCAGAGGAGGGGCCGAGATGGAAGTTGCCGATGTTCGGCTGCGGGTTCTTCTCGTTGAAGACGTGTATGCTCTTGACGTAGTCGGCCGCCGTCATCGGGCTCGCGACGCTCACGGTCAGCGGCACCGTGTTGCCGTTCTCGACCAGCGGCGGAATGTCGAGCTTCACCTTGCCGGTGCGGACAGGTGCTTCGCCGACGACGTTGCGGATAGCGGCGGTGAGCATCGCCGGGGTCGCCTCGAGCGGCCGCAGCGTGACGATCGGTATCGTCCCGGCGAATGTCACGCTTCCGGCAAGAGTCAGGAATTGTCGTCGCGTGGTTGGCATGAACAGTCCTAGTCCCGAAGCGTTGCAAGAAAAGCCACGATGTCTTCGATCTCGGCGGCGGACAAGATCGGCTTGCCGGCGAAATTGCGCCCGACCCGCACGAGGTGGTCGGTGCGATAGTAGGACGGCATGATGGTCTCTGGGTTGAAGCGCGCTGCATCGACCAGTCGAAGCCGCAACTGGCTCACCGTCCAGCGGTTCCCCGCACCCGAGAGGTCAGGCGCGAGGTCGCCCTGGAACCGGGTCTCCGGGAAGGGACCGGAATGGCACAGGATGCAGGTGGTCGTGCGCGCCAGCACAAGCGCGCGCCCTCGCGCGGCATCGCCGGGCGCGCCGGTGAGCGATTCCGCAATGCCGTCGCCGACGATGTTGTAGGGAAGGAGCTCCTCGGCTCCTGCCTGGCAGGCGAAGGCGCAACTGGCGGCGATCAGCGCTGCGATATGGACCGATGCTCTAGCCAAAGCTGTCCGCCGTGATGGTTTGAAACCAGCGCTCGGCTTCAGTCGCCTCGCGGGCGCGCAATTCGCGCGGCGCCTCGACCGGGCTGGTCGCGCCGCCCTCGACCTCGGCGAAGATGTCGCCCCTGGGCTGGTAATTGCCCGCGAGTGAAAAGCCGTAGCCGGGTGCGACGATGTTGTAGCAGACGCCCGTCAGTCGCGGCGTTTCTGATGCGCGGCCGGCGAGGAGGTTCACGATCGTGGCAGCGCAGGCCTTGCCCTGTGCGCTTGCCGCGGATGCCGATTTGGGAATGCCCCCGCCGAGGCAGGCATCGCCAATGACGTGGATGTTCGGGACAAGCTTCGATTCGAAGGTCACAGGATCGATCGGGCACCAGCCGGTCGCATCCGCAGCGCCCGCGATCTGGGCAATATGTGCAGCGCGTTGAGGCGGAATGACGTTGGCGACATCAGGCGTGTAGTTGCCGAATTCGGTGACGATGGTCCTGGTCGCAGGCTCGACCGAGGTCACGCGGCCGCCTTGCGACAGCCCGATGCGTTCGATCATGTCCCCGTAAAGCTCCTTCCACGCTCTCTCGAACAGTCGCTGCTGGGAGAAATTGTCCTTGGCGTCGAGGATCAAGACCTTTGAGCGCGGCTTCTTCGTTTTCAGGTAATGGGCGATCAGGCTTGCGCGCTCGTAAGGCGCCGGCGGACAGCGCGAGGGATTGGCGGGGATCGCAATCGCGACGGTGCCGCCGTCCGGCATGGCCTCGAGCTGCCGACGCAGCAGCAGCGTCTGCGCGCCGGCCTTCCAGGCGTGCGGCATTTTTTCTGATGCCGTGTCGTCGTAGCCAGGCAGAGCCTCGAAATGGAAGTCGATGCCGGGAGAGAGGACGAGACGGTCATATGGCAGCGCAACGCCATCGGCCGTCACGACGCTGCGCAGCTGCGGCTCGATTGTGGCTACGGCCTGGCTGATCACCGTGACGCCCTCGGCACCGAGCCTGTCATAGCCAAATTGCTGGCCTTCGATATCGCGCAGGCCGGCAATCACCTCGTTGCTGAAGGGGCAGGAGGTGAAGACCGCATTGGGTTCGATCAGGATGACTTGCAAGTTTACCTGCGCGCGCTTCAGCGCGCGGGCGCACGCCGCGCCGCCAAAGCCGCCGCCGACCACGACGACGCGGCCCGCCGATTGCGCGCGCAGGATCGAAGGGACGGCGAATGATGTGGCCGCGGCGGCGATGCCAAGGAGGGCATCCCGCCGTGTCACCGGCGCATTCATGAGTCTTGTCCGGAAAGTGTGCCGCGACGGCCGTTCCGGCCGCCGCGGCGTTTCTCAGGCGAAGGTGATGTTCTGGTCGCGCAACGGCACCGAACGGATGCGCTTGCCCGTCGCCGCGAAGTACGCATTGAGCACCGCCGGCGCCGCGACGCCGATGGTCGGCTCGCCGACACCGCCCCAGAACCCGCCGCTCGGCACCATCACCGATTCGACCTTCGGCATCTCGTTGATGCGCATCGAATTGTAGGTGTCGAAGTTGGTCTGCTCGATCTTGCCGTCCTTGACGGTGCAGCCGCCGTAGAACAGCGCGGAGAGGCCATAGACGAAGGAGCCTGCGATCTGCCGCTCCACCTGCGCCGGATTGACGACGTAGCCGGGATCGGTGGAGGCGACGATACGATGCACCTTGATCTTGTTGCCGTCGGTCACCGAGATTTCGGCGGCGCCGGCGACATAGCTGCCATAGCCCATCACCTGCGCGATGCCGCGATAGATGCCCTTCGGCGCCGGGGTGCTCCAGCCGATCTTCTCGGCCACGGCATTGAGCACCGCCAGATGCTTGGGGTGATTGCCCATCAGCTTGCGGCGGAATTCGAGCGGGTCCTGGCCTGCGGCCTGGGCCAGCTCGTCCATGAAGCATTCCATGTAGATCGCGTTGTGATTGACGTTGACGCCGCGCCAGAAGCCCGGCGGAACATGCGGGTTGCGCATCGCATGCTCGACCAGGAGGTTTGGCACGGAGTAGCCGAACGCAGCTTCGCCGGATTGGGCGACGCCCTGGAATGCGGCCGGATCCATGCCGTTCTGCAGCGCTTCAGGGCGAAGCGAGAACAGGATCGATTGCCCGGACAGGCGATAGTGCAGCGCGACCAGATTGTTGTCGGCATCGAACGCGCCGGTCATCTTGCACTGGGTGATCGGGTGATATCGGCCGTGCGCCATGTCCTCTTCGCGCGACCATAAAAGCTTGATCGGCGTGCCCGGCATCTGCTTGGCGATCAAGACGGCCTGACGGACATAGTCGGTCTGGCCGCGCCGGCCGAAGCCACCACCCGGCATCACCTTGTGCACGTCGCACTTCTCCGCCGGCAGGCCCGACGCTTCCAAGGTGGCCGCGAAGGCCGCCTCGCCATTCTGCGTGCCGCACCAGACCTCGCATTTGTCCGCTGTGTAGACCGCCGTGGCGTTCATCGGCTCCATGGTGGCGTGGTTCTGGTAGGGGTAGCTGTAGACCGCCTCGATCTTCTTGGCGGCACCGGCAATCGCCGCCTTCGCGTCGCCGTTCTTGTTGCCGACATAGGCCGGCTGCGCGTTGTCGAGACCCTCGGTCAGCCATTTCGCGATCGACTCGCTGGAGACCTTGGCGTTGTCGCCCTCGTCCCAGACGATCGGCAGCGCCTCCAGCGCGGTCTTGGCCTGCCACCAGGTGTCGGCAACCACCGCGACCGCGGTGTCGCCGACCTTGACGACCTTCTTGACGCCCTTCATGCCGGTGATCTTGGCTTCGTCAAAGCTCTTCAGCTTGCCGCCGAACACCGGGCAATCCTTGATCGCGGCGTTCAGCATGCCCGGCAGCTTGATGTCGATGCCGTAGATCATGGTGCCGGTGGTCTTCTCGGCGGTGTCCAGCCGCTTCACGCCCTTGCCAATCAGCTTCCAGTCCTTGGGATCCTTCAGCTTGACGTCGGCCGGCGGCGCAAGCTTGGCCGCGGCCTCGGCGACCTTGCCGTAGGTCGTGGTCTTGCCAGACGGCGTGTGGGTGATGACGCTGTTGGCGGCGGTGCATTCGGACGCCGGCACTTTCCACGCCTCGGCGGCGGCCTGGATCAGCATCACGCGTGCGGTGGCACCGCCCTTGCGGACGTAGTCTTGCGAAGAGCGGATGCCGCGGCTGCCGCCGGTCGAGAAATCGCCCCAGACGCGCTTGCGGGCGACGCTCTGGCCCGGTGTCGGATATTCGGTCGAGACCTTCAACCAGTCGCATTCGAGTTCCTCGGCGACGAGCTGGGCGAGGCCGGTGAGCGAGCCCTGGCCCATTTCGGAGCGGGCGATGCGGATGACGACGGTGCCGTCGGGCCTGACCACGACCCAGGCGCCGATCTCGGGGGAGCCGTCGGCGGCGCGGACCACGGCGGGGCCGCCGAAGGGGATATCGAGGCCGATTGCGAGACCTGCGCCGACCGCGGCAGTGCCGATGACGAAGGCACGGCGGTTCATCCTGGGAGAGGCATGCTTGTTCATGTGGCGGCTCCTTACGCGCTTGCGATCGTGTGGATCGCTTCGCGCACCTGCTGGAAGGTGCCGCAGCGGCAGATATTGGTGATGGCCTCGTCGATGTCGGCGTCGGTCGGCTTCGGCTTCTCGCTCAGCAGCGCTGCCACCGCCATGATCATGCCGCTCTGGCAATAGCCGCATTGCGGAACATCCTGGGCAATCCAGGCTTCCTGCACCTTGTGCAGTGCGTTGCCGGAGGCGAGCCCTTCGATGGTCGTGATCTTCTTGCCTACGGCCTCGCTGACCGAAACGCCGCAGGAGCGGGTGGCGATGCCGTCGATGTGAACGGTGCAGGCGCCGCATTGTGCAATGCCGCAGCCGTATTTCGTGCCGGTCAGGCCGGCATTCTCGCGGATTGCCCACAGCAGCGGCGTGTCCGGCTCGACGTCGAGCGTGAAGGTTTTTCCGTTGATTGTTAGGTTTGCCATCGCAGTCCCCTGATTGGCCCAATCCACCGATTGGACGCAGGGGCGCAATGTGTCCGGCAAATTGGAAAGGTTCAAATCAATAGTCCGAGGGGTAACCGCCGGAGATTCCCTCCCGGGCGGCTCGCGGCACGGCTTGGGGCGACGTCTACCGGCTCCCGCGCCGTCGCGCCCCTGGAACCGAGAGCGACAGTTTGTCCCTTTTGCCGGGGTGCAAGTCGACGATGCTCTGCTACAGTGGAATCAGCCAAAAAGAGGTTCCATGAACGTACCGCAGCCTTGCAAAGTCCTGATGCTCTATCCGCTGTTCTCGGCAGAGTCCTTCTGGAGCTTTGGCGAATCCTGCAAAGTGTTGGGCGTGAAGCGGCCCGCGGCCCCTTTGGGACTGATCACGGTTGCCGCGATGTTGCCCGAGAGCTGGACGGTCCGGCTGATCGATTGCAACACGGAATCCTTCAGCGAGGAGGATCTTTCCTGGGCCGACGTCGTCTTCACCGGCGGAATGATGCCGCAGCAGGCCGACACGCTGCGCCTGATCGAAATTTGCCGTGCCGCGGGCAAGCCGGTGGTCGTCGGCGGTCCCGATCCCACCTCGAGCCCCCACATCTATGAGAGGGCCGACTTCCAAGTGCTCGGCGAGGCCGAAAGCGTTCTCCACGAATTCGTCGCGGCCTGGGACAGTGGCGCACGATCCGGCGTCTTCATCGCGCCGAAATTCCAGGCCGACGTCACCAAGACGCCGGTGCCGCGTTTCGACCTGCTGAAGTTCGAGGACTACCTTTATCTCGGCGTGCAGTATTCCCGCGGCTGCCCGTTCACCTGCGAATTCTGCGACATCATCGAGCTCTATGGCCGGGTGCCGCGAACCAAGACGAATGAGCAAATGCTGGTCGAGCTCGACAGGCTCTACGCCATGGGCTACCGCGGCCATCTCGACTTCGTCGACGACAACTTCATCGGCAACAAGAAGTCGCTGCGGCTGTTCCTGCCGCAGCTCGCCGAATGGCAGCGTGCTCACGGCTATCCCTTCGAATTGTCGACGGAAGCCTCGGTCAATCTGGCCGACGATCCCGAGCTATTGGACCTGATGGGCCAGGCGAATTTCTTCGCCATCTTCGTCGGTATCGAAAGTCCGGATCCGGCGACGCTGGTCGCGATGCGGAAGAAGCAGAACACGCGGCGCAACATCGCCGAGAGCATCCACAAGATCTACGCCGCGGGCATGCTCGTCACCGCGGGTTTCATCGTCGGCTTCGACAATGAGAAGCTCTCGATGGCGGATGCCATGATCGACTTCATCGAAGAGGCGGCGATCCCGGTCAGCATGGTCGGCCTGCTCTATGCCTTGCCGAACACGCAGCTGACGCGCCGCCTCGAGCGCGAAGGCCGGCTGCATCCGGGCCACGATTTGGCGCCGACCATCGGCGCGGATCAGTGCACCGCCGGGATCAACTTCGATCCGGTGCGCCCGTTGCGCGACATCCTGACGGACTACAAGCGCGTGCTGGAGCACATCTACAGCCCGGAGGCCTATGCAAGGCGCATCGACCGTCTGATGACGCTGCTCGACCGCTCTCGCCAGCGCCAGGAGCTCGCGGAAGGCGATATCCGTGCCCGGATCGGCGCGATGGAAACGGTGCACAAGGTGGTCACAGCCCTTCCCGAGGCGCGCGGTCCGCTGTGGCAGACCTTCATGAACTGCGCCAAGCGCGACACCACATCGGCGCGGATTGCCGTGCAGATGATCGCGGCCTATGCCCATCTCGGGCCGTTCTCGCGCAAGGTCATCGCTGCCATCGATGAGCGCCTCGCTGCACTCGACGAGGAGACCGTCATTCCGGTCGCGGCTGTCGAGGTGCCGGCGGCCCGACATCTGGCCTGACGGTCTACTTCACCGCCAGCCGCAAAAAACTCATCACACTGCCGAGCGCGGCAAAGCCCGCGCCCAATGCCAAGGCCACGACCGCGCCGTCGTGACCGGCCAGTGAGAAGCAGGCTGCGGCGAGCGCCGCCCCTGTCGTTTGCCCCGTCAGGCGCGCGGTGG
The DNA here is from genome assembly GCF_055811835.1 of Bradyrhizobium sp. WSM4874. Taxonomy (NCBI): domain Bacteria; kingdom Pseudomonadati; phylum Pseudomonadota; class Alphaproteobacteria; order Hyphomicrobiales; family Nitrobacteraceae; genus Bradyrhizobium; species Bradyrhizobium sp. WSM4874. The sequence continues at coordinate 144,229 of NZ_JBVVPR010000007.1, read as the reverse complement.
CGACGATGCCCGAGGCGCTGCCGCTGCGATGCGGCGGCGCGCTCGACATCACCGCCTTCATGTTCGGCGCCTGGAAGAAGCCGAACCCCATACCGCAGATCACCATCCGCCAGATGATGTCGGGGATCGCAGGACTGGCCGGCAGCATCGCGAGCAGCGCCATGCCGAGGCCGAGCAGCACGAGCCCGATGCCGCCGAGCAATCCGACCGCGTGCCGGTCGGAGAGGCGCCCCGCGATCGGCGCCATGATGCCGACCACCAGCGGCCAGGGCGTCATGAAGAAGCCGGTCTCGACCTGCGAACGCCCCAGCACGTCCTCGAAATAGAACGGCAGCGAGACGAAGGCGAGGCCCTGCACCGCGAACGAGCACACCGCGGTCGCCGCCGACAGCGCGAACATCGGCCGACTGAACAGGTCGATCGGCAGCATCGGAGCCGGATGGTCGGCATGGCGGCGCGTCAGGATGAAACCAAGCATCAGGGCCGTGACCAGCTCGACGCCGACGACCATCGGTGAGAGATTGTGCGCGGCGCTCCCGATGCCCGTGATGAACAAGCCGAGACAGGCCGATGCGAGGGCCGCGCCGAGAAAGTCAAAGCCGTGATCGGCGCGCGGCGTCTTCGGCAGCATCGCAAATCCGATGCCGATCGCGACGAGGCCGAACGGGATGTTGACGGCGAACAGCCATGGCCACGGGCCGACCGCGAGGATGGCGGATGCGATCGAGGGACCGAAGGTGAAGGCGGTCGCGACCACCAGCGCATTGTGGCCGAAGCCGCGGCCGAGCATCCGGCCGGGATAGACGAAACGCACCAGCGCCGTGTTGACGCTCATGATGCCGCTCGCACCCAGCCCTTGCAGCGTGCGCGCAACCAGCAGGCTGTCCAGCGACCAGGCCACCGCGCAGAACAGCGAGGCTATGGTGAACAGGATCAGGCCACCGAGATAGATGCGCTGGTGCCCGACGATCTCGCCGAGCGCTCCCAACGGCAGCAGCGTCGCCACCAGCGCGATCTGGTAGACGTTGACCACCCAGACCGATTGCTCCGGGCTGACATGCAGGTCGCCGGCAATGGCGGGCAGCGCGATGTTGGCGATCGCGGTGTCGAGCGAGGCCATCGCCAGCGCGGTGAAGATCGCGGCAATGGCCCAGCGCCGCTGTGCGGCTGGAAGGCCGTCGGAAATGGTGTGGTCGGGCTCGCGCGCGCCGGCTGGTAACGTGATTGTCATTGCGTTCGCGCGTTGCTCCGGCGGCCGGCTACAGGGGACTTGGCATGTACTACGGCGCGGCCGCCTTCCACAGGCATATGCTTGCATGCAGTGTATGCGCGAAGGCTGGGCGATGAACCTGCGCGCCGGCGTATGATCGCGCGAACTGCTGCAATGTCAGGGGATCGCCATGCACATCGTCGTTTTGCCCGGTGACGGCATCGGGCCCGAGATCACGACCGCGACATCAGGCGTGCTGCGCGCGGCCTCCGAGCGTTTCCAGCTCAATCTGCGCCTTGAGGAGCACGCAGTCGGCCATGCGAGTCTCAAACAATTTGGTACGACGGTGCGTCCCGAACTGCTCGACATCGTCCGCGCCGCCGACGGCCTGATCCTCGGGCCGACCGCGACCTTCGACTTCAAGGACGAGACCCATGGCGAGATCAATCCCTCGCGGCATTTTCGCAAGAACCTCGATCTCTACGCCAATGTCAGACCCGCACGCACCTATGCGGGGCTGTCCGGCCGAGTCGGCGATTTCGATCTCGTCGTGGTGCGCGAGAACACGGAAGGGTTTTACGCCGACCGCAACATGGAGCAGGGCAATGGCGAGATGCTGGTCACATCGGATGTCGTGATCTCGCTGCGCCGGATCACACGCCTTTGCTGCGAGCGCATCGCGCATGCGGCGTGCCGGCTGGCGATGAAGCGGCACAAGCATCTCACCATCGTGCACAAGGCCAATGTGCTCAAGCTCGGCGACGGCATGTTCCTCGAGATCTGCCGCGAGGCGGCGAACGCCTATCCCAACCTCGCCGTCGACGACATCCTCGTCGACGCCATGATGGCGCATGTGGTGCGCAACCCCGACCGCTTCGACGTCATCGTCGCCACCAACATGTTCGGCGATATCCTGTCCGATCTCACCGCCGAGCTCTCCGGCAGCCTCGGCCTCGGCGGCTCGCTCAATGTCGGTCACAGCCACGCCATGGCGCAGGCCGCGCACGGCTCGGCGCCCGACATCGCAGGCCAGGACGTTGCCAATCCGGTCTCCCTGATCCTGTCGACGGCCCTGCTGCTCGGATGGCACGGCGAGAACAGCGGCGCGGTGCGGTACGAGGAAGCCGCACGTGCGATCGAGGCGGCGGTGGCGAAAGCGATCGGCGAGGGCAGGGCGACGCGCGACGTCGGCGGCAAGCTCGGCACGATCGCGGCGGGGGCGGCGATCGCGGAGATATTGCAGGCGGGGTGAGTGGTCATGTGCATTTTTTTTTAGGGCTCAAAACAAAAAACGCGAAAACAACCCCATGCACAGTAGAAGGCCCCTTGATTAATAAGGGATTTCCGAAACGCGCAGCGATGACATACGCGGCGGCCCTGACGTTGACGCGTCGGGCAAAACACTGGCAGGATGCCAGGATTGCACCGATCGGCAAAAGACCATCGGGTGCTTCCCATGAAGGAGCGATGTGCGCTTCCTGTGGTGAAGCAGATCTAGGCGTGCAGCTCCGGCATTCCGCTCTCGAAGTGCTAAATTCTTTTTTTCTTTTATCGCTGAATTTACTCGATGCATTTGCAGAGGTTTATTGCCATGAAGATGTCTGTGCCGATTTTGTGGGCAACCGTGATCCTCACAGCGACTGCCGCCTTGGCGCAGAATGGGCTTCCGGCTTGGGCGTTCTTGTGGGACCCGACCGTCAAGGTGCCCCCGGCTGACGACAAGCCCAATCAACTCGCCGGCAGTAGTGCCGCATTCAGTTGGAAGCAGGCGCGCGACCTTTTCTTTGCGCCCGATTGGCATCCGGATGACCATCCAGCCATGCCGGAGATCGTTGCCAACGGACGAAAGCCGGATGTCCGCGCTTGCGGATCCTGCCATCGCGTCGAGGGCACCGGCGGTCCTGAAAATGCGAGTCTCGCGGGCTTGCCGGAGAGCTATCTCGTTCAGCAGCTAGCTGATTTCAAAAGCGGCGCGCGAAAGATGTCGGGACCGGAGAGGCCTGCCACACAATTGATGATGGCGTCAGTCAAAGCCATGACCGACGCTGAGGCGCGCGCTGCGGCAGCGTATTTCTCTGCGCAGAAGCCCAAGCAGATCATCAAGGTCGTCGAAAGCGAAAGCATTCCAAAGACAGGGCCATCCCGCTTGTTCTACGTCAAAAGCCCGGAGGGCGGCTCCGAAATCCTCGGCCCGCGCATCGTCGAGGTACCGGACGATGTGGATCAGTTCGAGCTTCGAGACTCCCGGGCGAGCTTCACAGCCTATGTGCCGGTTGGAAGCCTGGCGAGGGGAGAAACACTCGCCAAGACGGGTGGATCGGGAATAACCGTTGCCTGCGGTAGCTGCCACGGTCCGGAGTTGAAAGGCGTCGGTGATATTCCGCCAATTGCCGGGCGCTCGCCGACCTACATCGTGCGCCAGCTCCATGAATTCCAAAGCGGGGGGCGCGTGGCAAGCGCAAGCTCCCTGATGCAACAGACTGTCGAAAAGCTGTCGCAAAACGACATGATCGCGCTGGCTGCCTACGTGGCGTCGCTCTCGCCATGATCCGAGCCGCTGCTGCGGGGGATGACGTCGCTCGTTGGCCCTTATCGTCGGTTGGCGTAGGGCATCGGCAGGTCCGGAGTCTGGCTCGAGCAGAAGTCATCGCCTCCGGTGCAGACTGCCGCCTCTGACCCGACCCGGTCTCAGTTCGCTTGGACCAACGTAGAACAATGGCTGTTCTCAGCCGGGGTGTATGAGATTGGATTGGTAATGAAACGACGAGAATTCCTGACTTTGGTTGCTGTGGCGTCTGCGTTGCCTCTGGCAGCGCGAGCACAGCAAGCAAAGCGAGTGCCCCGAATTGGCCTTCTCCTCCCTCCACCGCGGAATCTGGAAGTCGACGCATTCATCAAGGGGCTCAGCGATCTCGGTTGGGTTAACGGCATGAACGTTCATGTCGAATATCGCGACGCCGGTGGCGACGACGGCAGGCTGCCGGCGCTTGCGAATGAACTCGTCGCTCTTGATGTTGACGTTCTCGTCACAGCCACATTTCCCGGGATTCTTGCCGCTCACAACGCAACGACAAGAATTCTGACCGTGATGATCGTGGGCCCCGATCTGGTGACCATAGGGCTTGCAGCCAGCATGGCTCATCCTGGCGGCAACACCACGGGACAGACCTTTTTCCTGACAGAACTAGCTGCAAAGCGCTTGGAGATCCTCGCAGGCTTGGCTCCCTCGACCAGACGCGTAGGGGTGCTCATGCAGCGAGGAAATCCACTGAACAACGCTATCATGAGCACCATGAGGAACGCAGCGCAGGCATTGAAGATGGAGCTACTACCTATCGAGGTCGACGTCCCCGGCGATCTCGAAAGCGCGCTGTCACTCGTCGGTTCTAATTCTATGGACGGCCTCGTGATCACGGACGCAAACGCGTTTGTCACCAACACGTCCATGGTGGCCGCGATTGTGGACAAGTGCCGCGTGCCATCGGTTGCCGCACCCATCGTCGCCTCCCGGGGGGCGGCCCTGATGGGTTACGGTGTCGATTTCACCGCAATGTTCCGCCACGCCGCTGTTTTCGTCGACAAGATATTGAAGGGTGCCAGCCCCGCGGAGATTCCCATCGAGCAGCCGACGCAGTTCAAGACCGTCATCAACCACAAGACCGCAAAGGCGTTCGGCGTGGAGATACCTCCGTCGTTGCTGGTGCGCGCGGACGACGTGATCGAATAACAGCGGCGATATCTGCAGCAGCCTCGGCCTCGGCGGCTCGCTCAATGTCGGTAACAGCCATGCGCAGGCCGCGCATGGCTCGGCGAAGTCCGCTCCTACGTTTGTGAGCCGGCTATTCCGCCGCCTCAAGAAACTGGCACGGCTTCACAGCAGAAGAGTCAAGAACTCATAGGCGATCACGGTAGTACCGAGACAGCGCCGCCAGGGGTTCACGCCGCGGACAATCTCGTCGGCGGCCCAGATGATGAGCCCGCCCTTTACCAGGATTGTCAAACCGACGCTGATTTTGCCCGCGGAAGGCCAGATCCAAAGCAGAACGCCGGCAACGATCACGATCCACAGTACAAGGTTGGGCCACTGAGCGATCGTGATGGCACCGGTTTCGCGGTTGCGGAAGAACCACTGCAAAAATCGCCGCACGATCACCTAGCCGAGCTCGACCTCTCCCTCTTCACGCCCCTTCCAATAGGTTACGCGGTTGGCTTTCACCTTGATCAGCACGATGCCTGGCGTATCGACGCCCTCATCGAACCACTTGTCGAGATCACTCGTCCAATGCTGTTGGAAAGTCTTCTTATCCCGGATCAGTTCGGCAGTGCCTTCAACGGCAACGTAGATCCCCTGCGAAAGAAGGCCCGCTTCTGATGAATATCCGAGCGCCACTTTCGGATTGCGTTGAATATCCGATACGGCCCGAGCCTTTTCATAGCTGAAGTAGTACGACGTGCCGTCATAGGCGACGTCCCCATTGTTGCTCATGGGACGGTTGGCGATCTCGCCATTCTCGGTGTGGGTCGAAAGAATGGCAATGTCGATGCCGGCCATTTCATTCGCGATTTCGGCGAGTGATTTCTTGGACATGAATTTTCCTCCAGTGACGCTGGAGCAACGTAAGGATCAGGCCCATGGTTCCTTGAAAGGGAGGGCGGGATGCGTACCCGTGCACTTTCATCCCTCCGATCGCTTGTCAGTTAGAAAGGGCGAGAGGCTGAGCGCACGCCCCTAAAACTGATACCTCCTCAGTCCCCCGTCCACCGGGATCACCGTGCCCGTGATGTACCGCGCCACGGGTGACGCCAGAAACACCGCGAGCGCGGCGAGGTCTTCCGGCTCGCCCCAATAGCCGACGGGAATCTCTTCTTCCGCGAACCGCTCGCGATAATCAGGCGCGTAGTTGCGGCGGATCTGTTCGCTCATGATGCGGCCGGGCGGGATGCAGTTGATGGTGATGCCGTGCTGGCCGATCTCGCGGGACAGGCCCTTGGCCCAGGCGTGCACGGCGGCTTTGGCGGCAAAGGCAGCGTTGAGGCCTTCGGGTTCGGACTTGCCGGTGATGTTGACGATGCGGCCCCATTTGCGTTCGATCATCTGCGGCAGCAGCGCATGCGCGATGCGGCGGTAGCTGGTGAAATTCAGCGCGATCGCCTCGTCCCATTGGCTGTCGGGCGCATCGACCGGCAGCGGCCGACTGCCGCCGGCATTGTTGATGAGAATGTCGACGTGGCCGAGCTCTTTGAGCGCGAAAGTCGAAATCTTCTCCGCCGCGTCCTTGGCCATTACGTCCTGCTCCAACGGTGTGATCAGGCCGGAGCCGACTTCCGTCACCAGCTCGGCGAGCAGGTCGGTGCGCCGTGCCACGCCGACGACGCGCACGCCTTCGGCGGCCAAGCCTTTGGCGACAGCGCGGCCAATGCCGACGCTCGCCCCGGTGACGACGGCGGTTTTCGATTTGAGCCCGAGGTCCATGGTCACACGCTCTCTTGTTTGCTTTTTGCTTCTTGCTGTCCGTTTCCTGCCCCGTCCGGCCGGCTCGCGAATTGCCTGAGCGGGACGAGCAGTGGTAACCAAGAGCAACGGTGAAGGAAACACGAAAAAGAAAAGGCGTCGGCGATGGTCTGGGACCCGCAGCAATATCTAAAGTTCTCCGGTCACCGGCTTCGGCCCGCCATCGATCTGTTGATGCGGATTCCGGATTTCGCCCCGCGTGCGGTCGCCGATCTCGGCGCCGGCGCCGGCAACGTCACCAAGCTGATCAAGGAGCGTTGGCCGGACGCGACGGTGACCGGTGTCGAGGGCTCGGCCGAGATGGTTGCCGCCGGCCGCAAGGCGGCGCCGGACGTGGAATGGTCCCACGAGGACCTCGGCCACTGGCGCCCGACGAAACAATATGACGTGGTCTATTCCAATGCCGCGCTGCACTGGCTGCCCAATCATGCGGCACTGTTTCCATCGATCATGGAGAAGGTAACGCCCGGCGGAATGCTCGCTGTGCAGATGCCGCGCAACTTTCTGGCGCCCTCGCATGTGCTGATCGGCGAGACCGCGCTGGACGGTCCCTGGCGATCCAAGGTCGAGCATCTCGTCACGCCGCCGCCGGTCGAAGGGCCGGCCTACTATCACGGTCTTCTTGCTCCGATGTCGGCCAATATCGACATCTGGGAGACCGAATATCTGCAAGTGCTGGAAGGCGAGAATCCCGTGAAGGAGTGGACCAAGGGGACCTGGCTGACGCGTTATCTCGACATCTTGCAGGGCGACGAGAAGGCCGCGTTCGAAGCCGCCTATGGGATGCGGGTCGCGAAAGCCTATCCGAAGAACGCCGCGGGACAGACGCTGTTTCCGTTCCGGCGTCTGTTCATGGTCGCGCAGCGCAACGGCTGATCGCACTGCCGCAATGCGACATAAGCGCTCGCTTCCGGGAACGGCAGCAGGTGCCGGGTTGCGCAAGATAGCTTGGCTGCGGCAAATTGGGCTTAGGTCTAGTTGTTCGGGTGGCGGATTGCTGCCACTACTGAAACCGGAAAACAAAAAACACCCGGTTTTAGAGGTTGTTGGGAGGTACCTTCATGCGCAAACTGCTTCTTGCGGTCGCCGCCGCAGCACTTCTCGTGGCGCCTGCCTTGTCTCCTGTCTTGTCACCCGTCTTGGCCCAGGCCCAGAGCCCCATCGTCATCAAATTCAGCCACGTCGTCGCTAACGACACTCCTAAGGGCAAGGGCGCCCTGAAGTTCAAGGAACTTGCGGAGAAGTACACCGACGGCAAGGTCAAGGTCGAAATCTACCCGAACTCCACGCTGTACAAGGACAAGGAGGAGATCGAGGCGCTGCAGCTCGGCTCGGTGCACATGCTCGCGCCCTCGACCGCGAAGTTCGCACCGCTCGGGATCAAGGAATTCGAGGCGCTCGACCTGCCCTGGTTGTTCAAGGACGACCAGACCTATTCCAACGCGATGAAGGGCAAGATTGGCAGGTGGCTGTTCGAGAAGCTCGAGACCAAGGGCATCACCGGGCTCGCTTATTGGGACAACGGCTTCCACATGCTCTCCGCCAACCGTGCCCTCATGAAGCCGACCGATTTCCAGGGGCTCAAATTCCGCATCTCCGGATCGAAGGTCGCCGACCAATATCTCCGGATCATGGGCTCGATCCCCCAGATCATGGCGTTTTCCGAAGTCTACCAGGCCTTGCAGACGGGCGTGGTCGACGGCTGCGAGAACACCGCGTCCAACTACCTGACGCAGAAGTTCTACGAGGTGCAGAAGGACATCACCGTGTCCTATCACGCGCACCTGCAATATGCCGTCATCGTCAATTCGAAATTCTGGTCCGGCCTGCCGCCCGATATCCGCGCCCAGCTCGAGAAGGCGATGAACGAGGCGACCGACTATACCAACCAGATCGCGCATCAGGAAAACGAGGATGCGCTGGCCGAGATCAAGAAGACGGGCAAGACCACGCTGCATTATCTGACTGACGCCGATCGCAAGGCGTGGCAGGAAGCAATGCAGCCGACCTACAAATGGGCAAAGGGGCGGGTCGGGCAGGAAGTGCTCGATCTCGTCGCCAAGGAACTCGACGTCAAGATGAACTGACGCCGGCGCGCTTTGAGAACAACCATGAACGGTCGGGAGTGATCGCACTCCCGGCCGTTGCTCTTGAATGATGGGCCAAGCTGAGGGGACCAAATTGCTGCGTGCATTGAATCGTGTGCTCAATCATATCGAGGAATGGCTGATCGCGACGATGATCGCGGCCGCGACATCGCTCATCTTCGTTGCCGTGCTGCACCGATATGGCGCCGGGCTGTCGATCGACATCGCCAAATGGGCAGAGGCGCGCAACCTGGCCTTCCTGTCCGTCCCCGCGCGAGCCGCGTTCGTCTGGCTTGCCGCTCTCGACCTGTCCTGGGCGCAGGAACTCTGCATCTACATGTTCATCTGGATGGCGAAGTTCGGAGCGGCCTACGGGGTGCGCACCGGCATCCATGTCGGCGTCGACGTCCTGGTCAACGTCCTTCCGGGCGGATCGCGCCGCCGTGTCATCACGTTCGGCCTGATGTGCGGCGCCCTTTTCACCGCGATCGTTTGCTATTTCGGGGCCGCGTTCGTCGGCCAGATGTGGCAGACCGGCCAGCAATCCAACGATCTCGAAGCGCCGATGTGGCTGGTGTATCTCACCATCCCGCTCGGCTCCGGGCTGATGTGCTTCCGCTTCCTGCAGGTTGCCTGGTCGTTCTATCACACCGGCGAGCTGCCGCATCACGACGTGGCCGGCGTCGAGGGCGTGGAAGTAGACCCGGTCCATCCGGCCCCGGTCACGCGCAGTCAGGTCATCCGCGACGAACGCAGCCCGCTCGGCTGGGTCCTGATGTTGTTGCCGGTCCTGATCGTGGCCGTGTGCTTCGCCCACTCCGCGCACGTGATCACGCTGCCGCAGGGTCTGCGTGTCGCCGTGGTTTTCGGCCTTCTGCTGTCGTTGATGCTCACAGGCATGCCGATCTCGATCGCGCTCGGCCTCACCGTGCTCAGCTTCATGTTCACGCTGACCGACGTGCGAACGGAATCGGTGGCGCTGAAGCTGTTCACCGGCATCGAAAGCTTCGAGATCATGGCGATCCCGTTCTTCATCCTTGCCGGCAACTTCCTGACCCATGGCGGCGTGGCGCGCCGGATGATCGCGTTCGCGACTTCGCTGGTCGGGCATTGGTACGGCGGCCTCGCGCTCTCGGGCGTCGTCGCCTGCGCGCTGTTCGCCGCGATTTCGGGCTCGTCGCCGGCCACCGTGGTGGCGATCGGATCGGTGATCCTGCCCGCGATGGTCGCGCAGGGATTCCCGAAGAGGTTCGGGGCGGGCGTGATCACGACCTCGGGCTCGCTGGGAATTCTCATTCCACCCTCGATTCCGATGGTGCTTTTTGCCGTCTCTACCAACACCTCCGTCGGCAAGCTGTTCATCGCCGGCATCGTGCCGGGGCTCGTGCTCGCCATGCTGCTCGGCGCCACGACGTTCTATCGGGCCTGGCGTAACGACTATCCGAGGATGCCGAAAGCAACCTTCTACGAACGCTTCGACGCGTTCCGCAAGTCGATCTGGGGTATCCTGCTGATCGTGATCGTGATCGGCGGCATCTACAGTGGCCTGTTCACACCGACCGAAGCTGCCGCCGTCAGTGCGGTGTACGCCTTCATCGTCGCAGTGTTCATCTACAAGGATCTGAAGCTGCGAGACGTGCCGCGCGTGCTGCTGTCGTCGGCAAATCTTTCGGCGATGCTGCTCTACATCATCACCAACGCAGTCTTGTTCTCGTTCCTGATGACCTACGAGAACGTGCCGCAAGCGCTGGCGCAATGGATGATCGACCAGGGCCTCGGCTGGATTGGATTCTTGCTCCTCGTCAATCTCCTGCTGCTGGTGGCGGGCAACGTGATGGAGCCGTCCTCAATCATCCTGATCATGGCGCCAATCCTGTTTCCGGTTGCGATCAAGCTCGGCATCGATCCGATCCATTTCGGCATCCTGATGACGGTCAACATGGAGGTCGGGCTGTGCCATCCGCCGGTCGGCCTCAATCTCTACGTCGCCTCAGGCATTGCCAAGATGGGCATCACCGAGCTCACGGTCGCGGTGTGGCCATGGCTGCTGACGATGCTGGCATTCCTCGTGGTCGTGACATATTGGCCGGGCCTGTCGCTGTGGTTGCCGAGGCTGCTGGGGATGTAGCTGCGAACAAGCTGCTTCTCTCCACCTGTGGGCGCGGGGCTACGCGTTGCTGCGTCCTCCCGCCATGGCAATCGACCGCGAGATGCGGTTAGATGCCGCGCAACAGGCGGGGAGGAGATCGAGATGACGGACACGTCCAGCAACGGGCCGAAGAGCGCAACGCCGTCCGTCATCGCGCAGCAGACGGCGATGCTGAATGCGTTGCCGTTTTCCGACACGCGGGATTTCGACGACGCCGCGCGCGGCTTTCTCGGCACCATCGAGAACGCGGAGATCACCAATCCGCAAGGGCGGACGGTCTGGAGCCTCGAGCCCTACGGCTTTCTCGCCGCCGAGCAGGCGCCGGCCACGGTCAATCCGAGCCTGTGGCGCCAGTCGCGGCTCAACATGCAGCACGGCCTGTTCGAGGTCGTGCCCGGAATCTACCAGGTGCGTGGGCTCGACATCGCCAACATGACGCTGATCGAAGGCGACAGTGGCGTCATCGTCGTCGACACCCTGACCTCGATCGAGGGCGCGCGCGCCGCGCTCGATCTCTACTACAAGCATCGCGGCCAGCGGCCGGTCGCGGCCGTGATCTTCACCCATACCCACACCGACCATTGGGGCGGCGCGCGCGGCGTGCTGGAGGAGAATGCACTCACGACCGGCCGCGTGCCGATCATCGCGCCCAATTTGTTCATGGAGCATGCTGTCTCCGAGAACATCATCGCGGGACCTGCGATGCTGCGCCGGGCGCAGTACCAGTTCGGACCCCTCCTCGCCAAGGGCGCGCGCGGACAGGTCGATTGCGGCCTTGGCAAGTCGATGGCGGCAGGTTCGGTGGCGCTGCTGCGGCCGACCGATTTGATCATGGCGACCGGCGATCGGCGCGTGATCGACGGCGTCGAGTTCGAATTCCAGATGGCGCCGAACAGCGAAGCGCCGGCGGAGATGCATTTCTTCATCCCGCGTTACAAGCTGTTGAACCTGGCCGAGAACTGCACCCACAATTTCCACAATCTGCTACCGTTCCGCGGCGCCGACGTGCGCGACGCGCTGGCCTGGTCGAAATATCTGGGCGAGGCCCTGCAGCTCTGGGACGGCAAGGCGGAGGCGATGTGCGGCCAGCATCACTGGCCGGTGTGGGGACGCGAACGCATCGGCACCATGATCCGGCAGCAGCGCGATCTCTATAAATTCGCGCATGACCAGACCATCCGCCTGATGAATCATGGCCTCACCGCGGCCGAGATCGCCGAAACGATCCAGCTGCCCAGGAGCCTGGAGGGCGCCTGGCACGGCCGCGGCTATTACGGCCACATCCGGCACAATGTGAAGGCGATCTATCAAAAGTATCTGGGCTGGTACGACGCCAATCCGGTCAATCTCGACCCGCTGCCGCCGGTGGAGTCGGGCAAGAAATATGTCGAGTACATGGGTGGCGCCGGCGCCATCCTCGCGCGGGCGCGGGTCGATTTCGAAAAGGGCGAATTCCGCTTCGTGGCGCAGGCGCTCGGCCATCTCGTCTTTGCCGAGCCGGACAATCAGGCGGCGCGTGCGTTGCTGGCGGATACGCTGGAGCAGCTCGGCTACGCCGCTGAAAGCGCGACCTGGCGCAATGCCTATCTGTTCGGCGCGCAGGAATTGCGCCAGGGCATGCCGAAGGTGCCGGCACGCCCGCCGATGCCGCGCGAGACGCTGGCGGCGTTGCGCACCTCACAGCTCTGGGACGTGCTCGGCATCCGCCTCAATGGACCGAAGGCGGAAGGAAAGCACATCGTGCTGAACTGGAGCTTTTCCGACACCGGCGAGACCTTCGTGCTCAATCTGGAGAACTGCGCGCTCACCTACACAGCGGGCATGCAGGCGGACAATGCAGATGCCAGCTTCACGCTCGCGCGGTCGACGCTCGATGAGGTGATCGCAAAACTGACCAGCTTCCCGGAGGCAGTGGCTGCCGGCAAGGTCAAGTTCGCCGGCAACCCGATGCGCCTCGCCGAGCTGATGGGCCTGATGGACGAATTCCCGCGCATGTTCGAGATCGTCGAGCCGAAGCGGGCGGTGGTGAGATAGGGTACCGCATTCTTCCGTCATTGCGAGCGCAGCTAAGCAATCCAGAATCTCTCCGCCGGGACAGCCTGGATTGCTTCGCTGCGCTCGCAATGACGGTTGATAGAGAGGAGCGCGCCCCACGCAAATGTCGATGGCCGGGACATGCCCGGCCATGACGGTCGCGATGGGATGGGCGCGTGCTCCTGCTACTCCGCGCTGCTCACCAGCTTGATCCGCGGCGCCTGTTCCTCGCCGAGGCTGCGATAGGCCGCGAGATAATCCAGCGCCATGCGCCGCGCCGTGAAGCGCGTCTCGAACTGCTTGCGGATGAGGGAGCGGTCGAGTTGCGGCAGGCGACCGACGACGCCGGCTGCGCTGAGGACGTCCTCGACGACGAAGCCAGTGAGGCCATCGTCGATGATCTCGGGCACCGAGCCGCGGTTGAAGGCGATGACCGGCGTGCCGCAGGCCATGGCTTCGATCATCACCAGGCCAAACGGCTCCGGCCAGTCGATCGGCAGCAAAAGGCCGAGTGCGCCGCTCAGGAAGTCCGACTTCTCATGATCGCTGATCTCGCCGATGAATTCCACCAGCGGATTGTTCTCGATCATCGGCCGGATCAGCTCGTCATAGTAATCCTGGTCGGCGCGATCGACCTTGGCGGCGATCTTGAGCGGAATGCCGCAATGCGTCGCGATCTTGATGGCGCGGTCGACGCCCTTTTCCGGCGCGATGCGGCCGAGCACGGCGAGATATTCCTGTTTCGCCGGCTTCGGCGTCAGCAAATTCTCGGGCAGGCCGTGGTGAATCGTCCTCACCCAGTTCGCCTGCGGCACCGGCCGGCGCTGCGCGTTCGAGATCGAGATGACGGGGACCTTCGAGAAGGTGTTGAAGACCGGTTGATGCTCCGGCAGGTCGAGGCGGCCGTGCAGCGTGGTCAGGAACGGCGTCGGCTGCCGGTAGAACAGCGACCACGGATAATAATCGAGATGGAAGTGGAGGAAGTCGAACTCCTCGTCGTCACATTTCTGCCGCACCCGCTCCAGCATCACCATATGCAGCGCATTGGGATCGCGCACGGAACCGTCGAGGCGGAGCGCCCGCGGCCACAGCGCATCCAACTTTGCCGAGGTTTGCGAGTCGCCGCTGGCGAACAGCGTCACATCGTGTCCAAGGGCCACCAGCTCTTCCGTCAACCAATGCACCACCCGCTCGGTGCCGCCATACAGCTTGGGTGGAACAGCCTCCGTCAACGGAGCTACCTGCGCGATGCGCATCTCACCATCTCCTCTGTGCGATCATGATTGTAGAAAGCCCCCGCCTGTTCGGCACCGGCACGCCAGTCAAGGGAACGTTCCCGCACTTGCGAAGTTCCTTCTCCAGAACGTTACTTATTCGACACGTCGGATGCTCGTCGCGATGCTGCCATCACATCTTCGCAGAACGCCCGCATCCGCATGTCGTGATGAGTGTGCCCGGGAACCGAGGCAAGTGGCCGATGTTCAGTCGGCTAACAACAAAAGTTTGAATCATCACGACGGGGTCGATAGTCACATGGATCATCTTTCTGGATACGCGCACCGGCCGTTTGCCTTTGTTTTGCGCTATCTTCGGCGTCGCCTTGCGTCGCATCTCGTGATCCTGACCGCTGTGGTGGCGGCCGTTGCCTGCTCCGTAGGCACTCAGTATGGCGTCAAATCCCTCGTCGACAGCTTGTCGGCCGGCGCTTCGCATGGTGGGAACGTATGGCTGGCATTCATTTTCCTCATGACGCTGATCGCCGCCGACAATTTCCTTTGGCGGGTCGCGAGCTGGACGGCCAGCTTCACCTTCGTCCGTGTCACGGGTGATTTACGCCGTGACATATTTCGTCATCTGACCGGCCACGCGCCGAGCTACTTCTCCGACCGCATGCCCGGCATGCTGACCAGCCGCATCACGGCGACGTCGAATGCGGTGTTTACGGTCGAAAACATGTTCGTCTGGAATGTGCTGCCGCCGTGCATCGCAACGGTTGCCGCAATCGCACTGATTGGAACCGTCAGTCCCTATATGGCACTCGGCCTGATGGTGATTGCCGGCGGCATGGTGCTTGCGATGTTCCGCCTCGCTGCCGCGGGAAAGCCGCTGCATGACGACTTCGCCGACAAGGCCGCCGTCGTCGACGGCGAGATGATCGACGTCATCAGCAACATGCCGCTGGTCCGCGCCTTCTGCGGCATCGGGCACGAGCATGAGCGCTTCGACGCGACTGTGAACCGGGAGCTCACCGCGCGCGGCCGCAGCCTGCGCTATCTGGAGAAGCTGCGGCTTATCCATGCCGGCGTCACTGTCGTGCTCACGATCGCCCTGATGGCCTGGGCGATCATGCTCTGGCAGGATGGCCGGGCGACCACGGGCGACGTCGTGCTGGTCTGCACCCTCGGTCTCTCTATTTTGAACGCGACGCGCGATCTCGCGGTGGCGTTGGTCGACGTCACCCAGCACGTTGCGCGGCTGACCGAGGCGATCGCCACGCTGCTGGTGCCGCATGAATTGCGCGACCACCCCGAGGCCGAGCCACTGGTGAAGAGTGGCGCGGCGATCGCGTTCAACAATGTCACTTTCGGCTATCCCGGGGCTGCGAAGATCTTCGAACGCTTCAGCCTGCGCCTGCAACCAGGCCAGCGTGTCGGCCTGGTCGGCCAGTCCGGCGGCGGCAAGTCGACGCTGTTCACGCTGCTGCAGCGCTTCTACGATACCGACGAAGGCAGCATCACTATCGACGGTCAGGACATTTCCAAGGTGACGCAGCTCAGCCTGCGCGAGGCGATCTCGGTCGTGCCGCAGGACATCTCGCTGTTCCACCGCTCGATTCGCGAAAACATCCGCTATGGTCGTCCGAACGCGACCGACGACGAGGTGCTGCGTGCCGCGATTGCGGCGCGCTGCGATTTCGTCGAAAGCCTGCCTGGTGGTCTCGACACCATGGTCGGCGACCGCGGCGTCAAGATGTCCGGCGGCCAGCGCCAGCGCATCGCGATCGCGCGCGCCTTCCTGAAGGACGCGCCGATCCTGCTGCTGGACGAGGCGACCGCCGCGCTCGACAGCGAATCCGAGGAGGCGATCCGCGAGGCGTTGTCGCGGCTGATGCGCGGCCGCACTGTCATCGCGATCGCGCATCGTCTCGCGACCCTGCGCAATTTCGATCGCGTGGTCGTGTTGAGGGGTGGTAAGATCATCGAGGACGGGTCGCCCGAGCGTCTGATGCAGGGCCACGGGCCCTATCGTGAGCTGGTCACGCAGGAAATGAGCCGGCTCGCCCAAGCCGCCGCGTAAACCAACAGTCGCGTTCGAGTCGGTTGCGTGTCGAAACAAGCGCAGGGGAGCTGCTGATGTCGGCTGAAGCCGTTACCCAATTCGTCTCCGTGACGCGGACCGTGGACCAGGTCGCGGAACAGCCTTTCTATATTCCGATGACGGGACCGTCGGCGCGGCCGCGGCGTTCGCTCAAGCACGACGACACCTTTATCGTGCTCGACAGCCATGGCGACATCGGCGCGTCGGCCGGCGGGCCCGATGGCCTGTTCCATCACGACACGCGCTATCTTGCCAGGCTCGAGCTCGTGCTCGACGATCTCCAGCCGCTGCTGCTGGGCTCGAACCTGCGCGACGACAATTCGGCCCTGACCGTCGATCTCACCAATCCGGACATCTACCGGCAGGGCAGCCTCGTGCTGCAAAAGGACCTGCTGCACATCGTGCGCACGATCTTCCTGTGGCGCGGCACCGCCTATCAGCGCATCGGCGTGCAAAACCACGGCGACCGCCCGGCCAGCTTCGCGCTGACACTGCTGTTCGACAACGACTTCGCCGATCTGTTCGAAGTCCGCGGCGAGCGGCGCCCGCGCCGCGGAATCGGCTCGAGCCGGCTGTTGGGACCGACCGACGTGCTGTTCGACTACCGCGGTCTCGATGACGCCGAGCGCTCCACCAGCCTGCATTTCGATCCGCGCCCGACGAAGTTGTCGGTGAATGCCGCGACCTGGCAGCTCGAACTCGACCCGCATGAGTCGAAATCCCTGTTCGTGGCCGTGTCCTGCAACCGGCCGGTCGCGGAGAAGCCGGCGCGCTTTTTCAGAAGCCTGCTCGCCCACCGCCGCGAGATGCGCCGATCGACGATGGGGGCCGCCAGCATCGAGACCTCCAACAACATCTTCAACGAGGTGCTGTGCCAGGCCATGGCCGACCTCAACATGCTGATGACGGAGACGCCGCAGGGCCGCTATCCCTATGCGGGGATTCCCTGGTACTCGACGACGTTCGGCCGCGACGGGCTGATCACCGCGCTGCAGATGCTGTGGGTCGATCCGCGGATCGCCAAGGGCGTGCTGCGGCGGCTCGCCCATTTCCAGGCCAAAGCGGTCGATCCGCTCGCCGATGCCGCGCCCGGCAAGATCCTGCATGAGATGCGCGGCGGCGAGATGGCGGCGCTGCGCGAGGTCCCGTTCGCGCAATATTACGGCAGCGTCGATTCCACGGCCCTGTTCGTCCTGCTGGCAGGAAGCTATTTCGAGCGCACCGGCGACGAGAAGACCTTGACAGAGCTGTGGCCGGCCATCGAAGCGGGGTTGGCCTGGATCGACGGCCCCGGTGATCCCGACAAGGACGGCTTCGTCGAATATCAGCGCGCCACGGAAAAGGGCCTCGCCAACCAGGGCTGGAAGGATTCCTACGACGCGATCTTCCATGCCGATGGCCAGCTTGCGGAAGGCAATCTCGCGCTCGCCGAGGTGCAAGGTTACGTCTTTGCCGCCAAGCGGCTCGCCGCGCGTTGCGCGCTTCGGCTCGGCAAGCCTGATCTCGCCAGGAAGCTCGAGGCCGAGGCCAAGACGCTGGCCGAGCGTTTCGAGGCCGCGTTCTGGTGCGAGGAGCTCGGCACCTATGCGCTTGCGCTCGACGGCAAGAAGCGGCCGTGCAAGGTGCGGACCTCGAACGCCGGCCAGATCCTGTTCAGCGGCATGATCCGCGAGGACCGCGCGCGGCTCGTCGCTGCCGATTTGATGCGGCCGCACTTCTTCTCGGGCTGGGGCATCCGCACCGTCGCTGTCGGCGAGGTGCGATACAACCCGATGTCCTATCATGACGGGTCGATCTGGCCGCACGACAATGCGCTGATCGCGCTCGGGCTCGCGCGCTACGGGCTCAAGCATTCGGTCGCGCATGTCTTCAAGGGACTGTTCGACGCCGCGACCTACATGGACCTGCGCCGGTTGCCCGAATTGTTCTGCGGTTTCCGGCGCGAAAAGCGGCGCGGACCGACGCTCTATCCGGTCGCCTGCGCGCCGCAGGCCTGGGCCAGCGCCACGGCGTTCACGCTCTTGGAGGCGGCGCTGGGCATCGAGTTCGACGTGGCGCGCGGCGAGATCCGGCTGCGCAATCCGCATCTGCCGGCGTTTCTGCACGAGGTGATCTTGCGCGATCTGCGTCTGGGCGAATCCAGCGTGGACCTGCGTGTCAGCCGCCATGGCGACGACGTGGCGCTGGAGGTGCTGCGCACGCGTGGCCAGATTCAAGTCTCGATCGTGCTGGCGCGCTAGCGGCGCGCCAGGAGGAGGGTGCATGCGTACCGCCGGATGGTTGGCCCTGGGCGTCGTGATGGTCGTCGGGATGACGCTCGCCGTCTCACGCGCCGCGGAGCAGGCGCCCGCACCCGCGACTGAAGCGAATGCACCGCCGACGGTGCAGCCGCCGGCGTCATCGGTCCCCGTCACGCCAAAGAATGCCGCGCCACCGCCGTCGGTCACGATCATCGGCGCGAGCGACGCGCACGGTGTGCTTGGCCGTGACGTGCTCAGCGCGGCGAACGAGGACATGGGCCGCATCGTCGACGTCATCGTCGACCGGAGCGGGCACGTGCGCGCTGCCGTGATCGATTTTGGCGGCTTCCTCGGCGTCGGCAGCCGCAAGATCGTGGTGGACTGGAACGCGATGCGGTTCGGCAAGATCGTCAACAAGAAGGACAGCATCACGCTGGAATTGACCAAGGCACAGGTCGCAGCCGCGCCGGAATACAAGGAGGACACGCCGATGGTGGTGCTCGGCGCATCCGGCAGCCTGCAGCCACTGCAAGCTGTTCAGTGAGGCGCGGGGAGGAATGGCCGCCGGTGCTGTTGTCGAGAAAGCCGAATCATGCGGATCGCGAGGGCCGCGTTGAGCAGGACAAATTCTCGGTGCCGTCGCCTGCCGGCATCCCGGCGCCGTCGCGCCAGAGCCTGCGCGGCCTCGACTGGTTCATCTTCTTCCTCGCCGACGTGCAGACCGGATTCGGGCCGTTCATCGCAGTTTATCTGACGACCCAGAAATGGACCCAGGTCGAGATCGGCCTCGTGCTGTCGATCGGCGGCATCGTTGCCCTGATCGGCCAGATGCCGGGCGGCGCCATCATCGATGCCGCGAAATCCGAGCGGCTGGTCGCAGGCCTCGCGATCGCCACCATCGGCTGCTGCGCGCTTGCCTATGCGGCAATGCCGATCTTCCCCGTGGTGGTGGCTGCGGCCACCTTGCACGCGGCAGCAAGCTGCGTGCTCGGACCGGCGATCGCGGCGATCAGCCTCGGTCTGGTCGGCCCGCTCGCGATAGGCGAGCGTCTCGGCCGGAACGCGCGCTTCGCTTCGCTTGGCAACGGCGTTGCGGCTGCGGTGATGGGAACGGCCGGCTATCTGCTGTCGAGCCGCTCGGTATTCCTGGTCACCTTTCTGCTCGCGATTCCGACTTTGATCGCACTCTCTCGCATCCGGGAGCATGAGGTCGACATCGCCCGCTGTCACGGCGAGATGCCGCGCGAGGCGAAGGAACGCGGCGACACCAATATCTGGCATCTGATCCGGCAGCGGCCGCTCATTGTCTTTGCGCTCAGCGTGCTCTTGTTGCAGCTCGCGAACGCCTCGATGATGCCGCTGATGGCAAGCGCGGTGACGGCGCGATCGAGCGAGTGGGCGACGGTGCTCGTCGCTTTTTGCATCGTCGTGCCGCAGGCGATCGTGGCGCTGCTGTCGCCGAGCGTCGGGCGCAAGGCGCAAGCGTGGGGCCGCAGGCCGCTGCTGCTGATCGGATTCGCGGCGCTGACGATTCGCGGTCTGCTGTTCGCGACCGTGCGCGATCCGTATCTGCTGGTGCTGGTGCAGGTGTTCGACGGTCTCACCGCGGCGGTGTTCGCGGTGATGATCCCGCTGATCGTGGCCGACGTCGCCTTCGGCAGCGGCCATTTCAACCTCGCGCAGGGCATCGTCGGCACGGCAATGGGCATCGGCGCGTCGCTGAGCACCGCGCTTGGCGGCTATGTCAGCGACAAGTTCGGCAATGCCACGGCGTTCATGGGGCTATCTGGCGTCGCCGCGACGGGACTTCTGCTTATTCTGCTTGTGATGCCGGAGACGCGGCGCAAGGGCATGATCGCAGCAAAAGAAATGGCCGGCTGAACCAATTCAGCCGGCCATGAGCGGGTGGAAGAGGGGAGATCAGGCGTCGAGATTGTGCAGGCGTGCCCGGTTGCGCAGCACGATCTGGCGGGCGCCCGAGAAGCCGAGAATGCCCTGGGCGTGAAGCTGCGACAGCGCGCGCGAGACGGTCTCGAGCGTGAGACCGAGATAGTCGCCGATGTCGCGGCGGCACATCGGCAGCGCCATCATGCCGGCAACCGCGAGGCGGCGATCCATTTCGAGCAGGAAGGTTGCGACGCGCTCCATCGCGGTCTTGCGGCCCAGCAGCAGCATGTGGTCTTCGGCGTGGCGAAGCTCGCCAGCGGTCATGGCCCAGAGCTTGCGGGCGACCTGGACGTCGGTGGCTGCGGCCTTCTCGAGGCTCGCGCGCTTCACGAGGCGCACCGTGGTGTCGATGATAGCTTCAGCAGCAAGGCGGTGGGTGGTGCTGGATTCGAGGCCGAACACGTCGCCGGGAAGGTGGAAGGAGCCGATCTGGCGGCGGCCGTCGGAGAGAAGCTTGTAGCTGCGCACGGCGCCGGTAACGACCTGATAGACATACTCGGCCGGCTCGTCCTCACCATAGATCTCCTCTTCCTTGCGGTAGGAGAACTCGGTGGCAACGAGGCCGACATGGCCGGCAATCGCGCCGAACTGGTCTGAGACGGGATGGGCGGGTGCGATCTTGCCACCGATCTGGGTGGTGATCGCCGGGGTGTTGAAGGTCTGGGTCAGCATCTGCGCCATCTCCGTTGTGATGACGCCTTGGTACGCGGTATCGGGTGCCTCGAAAATTTCGCGAGATATCTTAAGGAGGTTGCCTTACGTAGAATCCCGTAGGTCAGCTATGGACCCGGTTCTGGATGGCGTGGCGAATGCGCTTGACCAGGTTTTCGTCCAGAAGCGGCTTCAGAATCACTTCATTTACGCCTGCGGCCGCCGCCCGGGCCGAGATATTCGGGTCGGGATAGCCGGTGATCAGGATCACCGGGGTATCGCCCTCGGACTGGCGCAGTCGCCCGGCCAGCTCGATGCCGTTGATGTCGGGCATTTTGTAGTCGATCACGTAACAGTCTGCACCGGACGGGCTCGCCGCATTGAGCAGCGCCGTGGCGTTCCTGAAGGTCCGCACGGCAAAACCGTCGGTTTCCAGCAAAAACCTCAGCGAGCCGAGCACAGCGGCATCGTCGTCGACCACATAGATGCTTGGCTTTGCGGGTGACGACATCGGGAGCCGCTCAGGATGGGAGCTGATCGCAATCATTCCGATCTGGTAGCACAGAGCGAGCGACCGGTTTTGACTTGCCTCAATCCTGGTGACTTCAATCGTTGAGCATTCCGGCCCGCATGGCCAGCCGCACCAGTTCCGACAGGCTGTTGGCCTGCATCTTGGTCATCACATTGGCCCGGTAGACCTCGATGGTGCGCGGGCTGATGTCGTACTCGCGGGCGATCAGCTTGTTGGAGAGGCCCGCGATCAGCCCCTCCATGACCTGGCGTTCCCTGGGGCTCAGGGAAGCGACGCGAGCGGCGACGTCCTGGGCCATGGCCTCGTTCCTGGCCGCCGGCTCGCCCTCGCGGATCGCGGATTCGATCATGGCGATGAGGCGGTCATCTTCGAACGGCTTTTCCAGGAAATCCATGGCACCGAGTTTCATCGCCTCGACCGCGAGCGGCACGTCGCCATGGCCGGTCATGATCAGGATTGGAAACCGGCTGCGCTGCGCCTTCAGGCGCTTGAGAAGCTCGATCCCATCGATGCCGGGCATCCGCACATCGGAGACGACGCAGCCGAAGGCGAGGCCAGGCAGGGCGTCGAGAAAACTCTGCGCGTTGTCGAACAGTGTGACGCCGAAGCCAGCTGAATCCAGCAGGAAATTCAGCGAATCCCGCATCGCCTCGTCGTCGTCAATGACGTAGATGATTCCCTTGGTCGTCATGGATCAGTTCTCGTCGGCTGCCGGCAACGTGAAGCGGAATGTCGCCCCACCCGATGCGTTGCTCTCGGCCCACATCCGGCCGCCGTGAGCCTCGACGATCGAGCGGCTGATGGACAGTCCCACGCCCATGCCGGTGTCCTTGGTGGTGAAAAAAGTCTGAAACAGGTTTGGCATGACGTCGTCCTGGAAGCCGGAGCCGGTATCGGAGACCTCGATCTCGATCATGTCGTCGGCGACGCGGGTGTTGGTGACGACGAGCTCGCGCCGTGGCGACTGCGCCATCGCTTCCAGCGCGTTGCGGAAGAGGTTGACCAGCACCTGCTGGATTTGCACCCGGTCGGCGAGCACGAGATCGGCATTTGGATTGAGGCCGAAACGGAGCTGTACGTTCTGCTCGCGCGCGCCGGCGAGCCCGAGCGCGCCAGCCT
This sequence comes from Bradyrhizobium sp. WSM4874, assembly GCF_055811835.1. Taxonomy (NCBI): domain Bacteria; kingdom Pseudomonadati; phylum Pseudomonadota; class Alphaproteobacteria; order Hyphomicrobiales; family Nitrobacteraceae; genus Bradyrhizobium; species Bradyrhizobium sp. WSM4874. The sequence goes on along the minus strand of NZ_JBVVPR010000007.1, from coordinate 121,430 downwards.
CCTCGATCAGCTTGGACAGGCTCTCGACCCTTTTCTCGGATTCGCCGCGGGAGACAAAGTCGCGCAAGCGGCGGATGATCTGGCCGGCGCGCAGCGCCTGCTCGGCGGCGCGGTCCAGCGCGCTCTCGATCTTCGGCGTATTCGGATCCTGGCTTCCGGCGAGCAGCCGCCGCGACCCCTTCATGTAGTTGCTGATCGCTGCCAGCGGCTGGTTGAGTTCGTGAGCGAGCGCGGACGCCATTTCGCCCATCGCGCTCAACCGAGAGACGTGGACGAGCTCGGACTGCAATTCCTGGAGCCGCGCCTGGGTTTTCTGATGCTCGGTAAGATCGCGGACGAAACCGGTGAAATAGGGCTCGCCGCCCGACTGCATCTCGCCGATCGACAGGTGCATCGGGAAGGTCGTGCTGTCGCGACGCTTTCCGGTCACGATGCGGCCGATGCCGATGATGTGCGGGTCGCTGGTGGTGCGGTAGCGCGCGATGTAGCCGTCGTGACGGGAGCTGTCGGGCTCCGGCATCAGGATGCGCACGTTCTGGCCGATCACCTCCGGCTCGGCCCAGCCGAACAGGCGCTCGGCCGCCGAGCTGAACAGCTGGATGATGCCGTGGCCGTCGATGACGATCATGGCGTCGGGAATTGTCTGCAGGATCGAGCGGAGGTGATTCTCGCGGGTGCGAAGGGCCTCCTCGACCTGCTTCTCCTCGTCGACATCGAGAAAGATGCCGCTGAGATGTCGGGCGGCGCCGGCTTCGTCCCGAATCAGGCCCGCGCGGGCGCGGATCCACTGCGCTCTGCCCGACGCGCTCGCGACCTTGAACGACACGTCGAAGCTGCCGCCCCGTTCGGAGACGTGTCGGATCGCACTCTCGATCCGCCCGCGGTCGTTCGGCTCCAGTCGGGACAGGAACAGCGTGTAACTCACCGTTTGGTCAGGTTCGATCCCGAACAGGATTCTGGCCGTCTCCGACCACTCCAATTCCAGTGTGTTGAGATCGAGATCCCAGGTCCCGACGCCAAATCCTTCGATTCGAACGCGGAAATGTTCGCCCCGGCCGTCATCTTGCGGATGAATCACACGGGTCGGCGCCAAACGATCACTCCCATTCTGATGCGGGGAACCGCACAGCGTTACCGTCGGCAATGTACCCAAGGAGGGGCCGGAGGCAAGTTCCGATGTCTTATACCATTGGCAGATTCCCCTCCGGCGCGGTGATCCAAGGTTTGATCTATCTCATCCTGCCAGGCGGCGGCGGGCTTACGATCGGATAGCAGCTCATTGCCCGGAGAATCCCGATGACATACGCGACCGTGATGGTCAGCCTGGCGCTCGATCAGCCCAACAAGGCGCGTCTTCAGGTCGCGGGCGAGCTTGCCGAACGATTTGAAGCGTCCATCATCGGCGTTGCTGCGGCGCAGTTCGCCCCGCCGCTCTATTTCAGCGATGGCGCCGCAGCGCAGGGATTGATCGATGAGGGAGAAGCCTCGGTCAAGCGACGTCTGGGCGAGCTCGAGGCGCAATTCCGCGCCGCGATCAGGAATCGCGGCGGGCATGTGGAATGGCGCAGCGCCATGGATTTCCCGGCGCGCTTTACGTTCGCCCAGGCGCGTTGCGCCGACATCGTCGTCACCGGCGGGCAGAGCCCCGGCCTTTTCCGACGCCTTCGCGCTCGCGAGCCCAAAGGATCTGGTGATGCAAGCCGGCCGGCCGATCCTGGTCGTGCCTGACGGGGTCAACTGGCTCGATCTGCGCAGCGTCCTGGTGGCGTGGAAGGATACGCCGGAAGCCCGGCGGGCGCTGGCCGATGCGCTGCCGATACTGCGCAAGGCCAGGGATGTCACCGTCCTCGCAATTCCCGAAGGCGACGACGACCGCCCTGCCGCGGTCGCTGGCGTGACCGACGTGACGGCGTGGCTTGCCCGTCATGGCGTGACCGCGATCGCGCGCGTTTCCGAAGCGGCCCGGAACGAAACCGTCGCCGGGCAACTGGAGAAAATTGCCGGCGATGTCGGCGCCAGCCTGATCGTCGCCGGTGCCTACGGCCATTCGCGCTTCCGCGAACTGATCCTCGGCGGCGTCACCCAATATCTGGTCACTCAATCTGCCCGCTGCGTGCTGCTGTCGCACTGACCTGGAGACGAATCAAAGAGGACGCGCCGTGTACAGATTCCTTGAACAGACCGTCGACGGCCACATGACGCACGACGTCAAGACGGTGAGGCGCGACCTCGACCTGCTCGCGCTCAGCGAGATGTTCGAACGCGACGATTTCAATTCCTATCCCGTCGAGGACGACGGGCAGGTCGTCGGCATCGTCACCAAGTTCGACATCCTGAAGTGCTTCGCCTTCACGCCGAGCCAGATGCTGCCGCGCTATCACGACCTGATGAGCCGTAAAATCGGCGACGTCATGACGCCCGACTTTATCTATGTCAGCCCCGACACGCGGCTGACGCGCGTGCTCCAGATCATGGTCGAGCACCGCATCAGGAGCATCATCGTGCTCAATGGCGCGCAGAAGCTGGTCGGAATCGTCGCTCGCGAGGACGTCATCGCGGCGCTCAAGGCGACGGCACGGGAGTGAGAAGGCGGCTGCGTGATTTTACGGAAGATTCTTTTTCTTCCCTTCTCCCCTTGCGGGAGGAGGTGGCGCGAAGCGCCGGATGAGGGGTTCTATCCGCGGAAAAACTTTTGATGCGGCGCCAACCCCTCACCCAAATGAGATTGCCGCGCCCTCCTCGCTGCCCTCTCCCGCAAGGGGAGAGGGCACTGCAACTGGCGCCGCATGACCCACATTAACAGAAATCCACATAGCTTGATTTCAATCAATTCCCCGCGAGGGTGAATGTGGTTTCTGGCCCTGTGTTCTTTCAGAGAGAATCCGCATGAGCCAGCCCTCCATCTCCAAGTCCATGACGTCAGGTGAAAGCGGCCTGGCTGTCGTGTTCGCGGTCACCGCCTTCCTCTGCGTGATTGCCTCGGCCAAGGCGCTCGATGCGCCTTTTGCCTTCCACGCCGCGCTGAGCGCGGCGGCGAGCCTGGCCGCGGTCTTCTGCATCATCAATCGCTACCTCGACCGGCCGGCGGCGCTGCCGCCTGCGGAGATCAATGGCCGGCCCAATTACAACATGGGGCCGATCAAGTTCTCCTCCGTCATGGCGATGTTCTGGGGCATTGCCGGCTTTCTCGTCGGCCTCATCATCGCCTCGCAACTGGCGTGGCCGGCGCTGAACTTCGATCTGCCCTGGACCAGCTTTGGCCGCCTGCGTCCGCTGCACACGTCCGCGGTGATTTTCGCCTTCGGCGGCAACGTCCTGATCGCGACCTCCTTCTACGTCGTCCAGAAGAGCTGCCGCGTTCGCCTTGCAGGCGATCTCGCGCCCTGGTTCGTCGTCGTCGGCTACAACTTCTTCATCCTGATCGCCGGCACCGGCTATCTGCTCGGCGTCACCCAGTCGAAGGAATATGCCGAGCCGGAATGGTACTCCGACCTGTGGCTGACCATCGTCTGGGTCACCTATCTGCTGGTCTTCCTTGCCACGATCATCAAGCGCAAGGAGCCGCACATCTTCGTCGCGAACTGGTTCTATCTCGCCTTCATCGTGACGATTGCGGTTCTGCATCTCGGCAACAACCCGGCGCTGCCGGTTTCGGTGTTCGGCTCGAAGTCCTACATCGCCTGGGGCGGCATCCAGGACGCCATGTTCCAGTGGTGGTATGGCCACAACGCGGTCGGCTTCTTCCTCACTGCCGGCTTCCTCGCCATCATGTACTACTTCATTCCGAAGCGCGCCGAGCGGCCGATCTACTCCTACCGCCTCTCGATCATCCACTTCTGGGCGCTGATCTTTCTCTACATCTGGGCCGGCCCGCACCATCTGCACTACACGGCGCTGCCGGACTGGACCCAGACGCTCGGCATGACCTTCTCGATCATGCTGTGGATGCCGTCCTGGGGCGGCATGATCAACGGCCTGATGACGCTGTCGGGCGCCTGGGACAAGCTGCGCACCGATCCCGTGCTGCGCATGCTCGTCGTCTCCGTCGCATTCTACGGCATGTCGACCTTCGAAGGCCCGATGATGTCGATCAAGGTGGTCAACTCGCTTAGCCACTACACCGACTGGACCATCGGCCACGTGCACTCCGGCGCGCTCGGCTGGGTCGGTTTCGTCTCCTTTGGCGCGCTCTACTGCCTGGTACCCTGGATCTGGAATCGCAAGGGCCTCTACAGCCTCAAGCTCGTCAACTGGCACTTCTGGATCGCGACGCTCGGCATCGTCCTCTACATCTCGGCGATGTGGGTGTCCGGCATCCTCCAGGGCCTGATGTGGCGCGCCTACACCTCGCTCGGCTTCCTCGAATATTCCTTCATCGAGACCGTCGAGGCGATGCATCCCTTCTACATCATCCGCGCTGCCGGCGGCGGGCTGTTCCTGATCGGCGCGCTGATCATGGCCTATAATCTCTGGATGACCGTTCGCGTCGGCGAACAGGAAGTCCAGATGCCCGTCGCTCTTCAGCCGGCGGAATGAGGAGTTTTCCATGTCGTTCTGGACACGCCACCAAATCTTCGAAAAGAACTCGATCATCCTGATCGTCGGCATCCTGCTGGTGATCGCGATCGGCGGTCTCGTCGAGATCACCCCGCTGTTCTACCTCAAAAGCACGATCGAGGCGGTCGACGGGATCAGGCCGTATACGCCGCTGGAGCTCGCCGGGCGCAACGTCTACATCCGCGAGGGTTGCTATCTCTGCCATTCGCAGATGATCCGCCCCTTGCGCGACGAGGTCGAGCGCTACGGTCATTTCTCGCTGGCCGCCGAGAGCATGTACGACCATCCGTTCCAGTGGGGCTCGAAGCGCACCGGTCCCGATCTTGCCCGCGTCGGCGCCAAATATTCCGACGACTGGCACGTCACCCATCTGACCAACCCGCGCGCAATCGTGCCGCAGTCGGTGATGCCCGGCTATCCGTTCCTCAGCAAGACCGAGGTCGATCCGGACACGATCGCCGACCACATGCGTACGCTGCGGACCGTCGGCACGCCCTACACCGACGACCAGATCGCCAACGCGGGCGCCGACATGAAGGCTCAGGCCGATCCTGACAATGCCGGCTCCGACGCTTTCACCAAGCGCTACGCCAAGGCCGTGGTGCGCAACTTCGACGGCAAGGCCGGCACGCCGACCGAGATGGACGCGCTGATCGCCTATCTCCAGATGCTCGGCACGCTGGTCGACTTCAAGATCTACAACGAGAAAGCCAATCTTCGCTGAGAAGGCACCCACGATGAAAGCCATCCTGACACTCGACAATCTCGCGTCCGGTCTCGTGACCACGATCTGGACGCCGGTGTTCGTCGCGATCTTTCTCGCGATCATCGCCTACGCATTCTGGCCCCGTAACAAGGCAGCTTTCGACGAAGCGGCACACCTGCCGTTGCGGGAGGAGTAAGAGATCATGACCGATCATCATAGCGACATCGATCCCGTCTCCGGGAGGTCCACGACCGGACACGAGTGGGACGGCATCAAGGAGCTCAACACGCCGCTGCCGCGCTGGTGGGTAATCACCTTCTACCTCACCATCGTCTGGGCGATCGGCTACTGGATCGTGTATCCGGCCTGGCCGCTGATCTCGGGCAATACCACGGGCCTGTTCGGCTACTCGACGCGCGCCGACGTCGCGGTCGAGCTCGCCAACCTCGAGAAGATCCGCGGAGCCAAGATGGTTGCGCTGGGCGCGGCCTCGCTCGCCGACATCGAGAAGGATCCGGCGCTGCTCGCGCTCGCGCGCGCCAAGGGCAAGACCGTGTTCGGCGACAATTGCGCACCATGTCACGGCTCAGGCGGCGCCGGCGCCAAGGGCTATCCGAACCTGAACGACGACGACTGGCTGTGGGGCGGATCGCTCGACCAGATCATGCAGACCATCCAGTTCGGCGCACGTTCCGGCCACGCCAAGGCGCACGAAGGCCAGATGCTCGCCTTTGGCAAGGACGGCGTGCTGAAACCGGACGAGATCGTCACGGCCGCCAACTATGTCCGGGCATTGTCGGGCCTTCCGACCCGCAAGGGCTATGACGCGGCCAGGGGCGAGAAGATCTTCGCGGAGAATTGCGTCGCCTGCCATGGCGACGGCGGCAAGGGCAACCCGGAGATGGGCGCTCCCAACCTGACCGACAAGATCTGGCTCTATGGTTCGGACGAGGCGTCGCTGATCGAGACCATCAGCCAGGGCCGCGCGGGTGTGATGCCGGCCTGGGAAGGGCGGCTCGATCCCGCCACCATCAAGGCGATGGCAGTTTACGTCCACTCGCTGGGCGGCGGAAAATAGTCAACCGGCAGCAAACGGGGGCGAACAAAAGTGTCCCCGCTTGCGCTGGATCAACTGACGCGGCGGCGTCGGGTTTAGGTTCAATCGCACCTCTCGAAAGCTGCAGGCGATGAACAGGCCCGTGAACCCAAAAGCCATCCCATTAGACGATGACAACGGGCCGCTCTATGTGGCCCAGAAGAAAGTCTATCCCCAGAGCATCTCCGGCACCTTCCGCCGGATCAAATGGGGCCTGATGGCGTTCTGCCTCGGCGTTTACTACTTCCTGCCGTTCGTGCGCTGGAACCGCGGCCTCGGTGCTCCGAGCCAGGCGGTGCTGATCGATCTTCCCAACAGCCGCTTCTATTTCTTCTTCATCGAGCTGTGGCCGCAGGAGGTCTACTACTTCACCGGCCTGCTGATCGTCGCCGCGGTGGCGCTGTTCCTGATGAACTCGGTCGGCGGCCGCATCTGGTGCGGCTATCTCTGTCCGCAGACAGTGTGGACCGACCTGTTCTATGCGGTCGAGCGTCTGATCGAGGGCGACCGGCGCGAGCGGATGAAGAAGGACAAATCGTCGGATCCGATGAAGCTGGAGCGCATCTCCGAGATCGTGCTCAAGCATTCGATCTGGCTTCTGATCGGATGGTGGACCGGCGGCGCGTGGGTGCTCTATTTCAACGACGCACCGACGCTGGTGAGGGAACTCGTCACCTTCCAGGCGCCGATGATCGCCTATATCTGGATCGGAATCCTGACTGCCACGACCTATGTGCTCGCCGGCTTCATGCGCGAGCAGGTCTGCACCTATATGTGCCCGTGGCCGCGGATCCAGGCCGCGCTCACCGACGAATGGGCGCTCAACGTCACCTATCGTTACGATCGCGGCGAGAAGCGTACGTCGGTCAAGAAGGCGATCGAGCTGCGCGCGCTCGGCGAGCAAGTCGGCGATTGCGTCGACTGCTATCAATGCGTCGCCGTGTGCCCGACCGGCATCGACATCCGCAATGGACCGCAGCTCGAATGCATCCAATGCGGGCTCTGCATCGACGCCTGCGACAACGTGATGACGAAGATCGGCCGGCCGAAGCGGCTGATCGGCTATGACAACGACGTCAACATCCAGCGCCGCCAGGAAGGCAAGGCGCCGATCTACCGCATCGTCCGGGCCCGCACGGTCGCCTACAGCGCGATCATCGCGGCGGTCGGCGGCATCATGATCTATACGCTCGCGACCCGCAGCCTGCTCGATGTCAACGTGCTGCACGACCGCAACCCGATCGCGGTCAGGCTCAGCGACGGCTCGATCCGCAACGCCTACACGGTGCGTCTGCTCAACAAGAGCGGTTACGACCGCGTCATTGCGATCGACGCTAACGGTCCGGTCAATGCTACGATCCATGTCATCGGGATCGATTCAGTGACGCAGGACCGGCCGATGATCGTGGTTCCGCGCGACTCCACCAGCGAGCTGCGGGTGCTCGTGACCGCGCCGGTGGAGGGCAATCCGGAAAAGTCGATCCCGGTTCGCTTTCACGTCACCGATATCGGCCTCGGCGAAGTCGCCAGCGCCATCGACAATTTCGTCGCGCCCTAGGATCAGGAGTTCGCCATGGCAACCAAGCCGCTGACCGGAACCAAAGTGTTTCTGATGCTGGTCGCCTTCTTCGGCGTCGTGATCGGCGTCAACGTGACCATGATGAAGCTCGCGATCGCGACGCTGCCGGGCACGGACGTCGACAGCCCCTATGCCGCGGGCCTGACCTATGACCGCGAGATATCGGCGGCCCAGGACCAGACCGCGCGAAAATGGAAGGTCAACGCCCATGTCGAGCGCCGCGCCGATGGCGGCGCCGTGCTTCAGGTCGAGGCGCGCGACGCGAGCGGCCAACCGATCGCGGGACTGAAATTCGGCGGCCGCCTGGAGCGTCCGACCGACAAGCGCGCCGATCTCGCCATCGAGCTCTCGGAGATCGGCATCGGCCTCTATCGCGGCAATGCCGCATCGGTCGCGCCGGGCCAGTGGGACCTGGTGATCGAGGGCGAGGCGCGGGGAACGCGCGTGTTCATGTCGCGCAACCGCGTGATCCTGAACTGAAGGATTTTGCCATGCACGTCTCGCGGGACTTTTCGCATTACGTCCGGACTGCGGGCGAGGGCGTCCAGCACATCGATCTCGCGGTCGAGGGCGTTCACTGTGCCGGCTGCATGGCCAAGATCGAGCGCGGGCTATCCGCGATTCCCGACGTCACGCTGGCCCGCGTGAACCTCACCGACCGGCGCGTTGCGCTGGAGTGGAAGGCGGGCACGCTCGATCCGGCCCGCTTCATCGATCGCCTCGAAGAGCTCGGCTACAAAGCCTATCCTTACGAGACCGAGAGCGCGGAGGCGACCGAGGTCGCCGAATCGCGCTTCTTGCTGCGCTGCCTCGGCGTCGCTGCGTTCGCCACCATGAACGTGATGATGCTGTCGATCCCGGTGTGGTCCGGCAACGTCTCGGACATGCTGCCGGAGCAGCGCGATTTCTTCCACTGGCTGTCGGCGCTGATCGCGCTGCCGGCGGCGGCCTATGCCGGTCAGCCGTTCTTCCGCTCGGCCTGGCGCGCGCTGTCGGCCAGGACCACCAATATGGACGTGCCGATCTCGATCGGCGTGACGCTGGCGCTGGGCATGTCCGTGGTCGAGACCATCAACCACGCCGAGCACGCCTATTTCGACGCGGCCATCATGCTGCTCACTTTCCTCCTGGTCGGCCGCTTTCTCGACCAGAACATGCGGCGGCGGACCCGCGCGGTCGCGGGCAATCTCGCCGCGCTCAAGGCGGAGACCGCGGCGAAGTTCGTCGGGCCTGGCGAGATATCTCAAGTGCCGGTGGCCGCGATCTATCCCGGCGACATCGTGCTGCTGCGACCCGGCGAGCGCTGCGCGGTCGACGGCACCGTGATCGAGGGCCGTTCCGAGATCGACCAGAGCCTGATCACCGGCGAGACGCTCTATGTCACGGCCGAGCAGGGCACGCCGGTCTATGCGGGATCGATGAACATCTCGGGCAGCCTGCGGGTGCGGGTCTCGGCGGCCTCCGAGGCGACGCTGCTCGCCGAGATCACGCGGCTGCTCGACAATGCGCTGCAGGCGCGCTCGCGCTACATGCGGCTCGCCGACCGCGCCTCGCGACTCTATGCGCCCGTGGTGCATGCCACCGCGCTCATCACTATCCTCGGCTGGGTCATTGCGGGCGCCGGCTGGCACGATGCGATCGTGACCGGCGTCGCGGTCCTGATCATCACCTGTCCCTGCGCCCTCGGACTCGCCATCCCGACGGTGCAGACAGTGGCCTCGGGCGCGATGTTCAAGGCGGGTGTCCTGCTGAACTCCGGCGATGCCATCGAGCGTCTCGCGGAAGCCGACCACGTCATCTTCGACAAGACCGGCACGCTGACGCTGCCCGATCTCGAAGTGATGAATGCGGCCGATATCCCCGCTGATGTCCTCGAGCTTGCCGGGCGGCTCGCGCTGTCGAGCCATCATCCGGTCGCCGCCGCGGTCGCGCAGGCCTCCGACGCCACATCGCCGATCGTCGGCGCGATCGAGGAGGCCGGCCAAGGCGTGCGCGCTGTGGTCGATGGTATCGAGATTCGCCTCGGCCGTCCGTCCTTCTGCGGCGCCGAGACGCTGGTTTCCGACGTGACAAATCTCGATCCCGAAGCTTCCGTCGTGGCTTTCAGCAAGGGCAGCGAAAGATTCATCCTCTCTGTGCGCCAGGGCCTCCGTCCCGATGCGCAGGCTGTGATCGCGGCGCTCAAGGCGCGCAATATCGGCATCGAGATTCTCTCCGGCGACCGTGAACCGGCGGTGATCGCCGCGGCCCATGCGCTGAGCATCTCCGAATGGCGGGCCGGGGTGACGCCGGCCGACAAGATCGCGCGAATCGAGGTCTTGAAGCAGCGGGGCATGAAGGTCCTGATGGTCGGCGACGGCATGAACGATGCGCCGTCGCTGGCGGCGGCCCACGTCTCGATGTCGCCGATCTCGGCCGCGCATCTGAGCCAGGCGACCGCCGATCTCGTCTTCCTCGGCCGGCCGCTGGCCCCGGTCGTCGCCGCCATCGACGCTTCACGCAAGGCGTTGCGCTTGATGCGGCAAAATCTCTGGCTAGCGATCGGCTACAATGTCCTCGCGGTGCCGGTCGCGATCAGCGGCGTCGTGACACCCCTGATCGCGGCTGCCGCCATGAGCGGATCGTCGATCCTGGTGATGCTGAACTCGCTGCGTGCGCGCGGCGCCTCGCGGGAGATCGTTTGATGGAAATCCTGGTCATCCTGGTGCCGCTGGCGCTGATGCTCGGTCTCGCCGGTCTCGTCGCCTTCCTCTGGTCGCTTCGAAGCGGCCAGTACGACGATCTCGACGGCGCCGCCTGGCGCGCCATCGCCGACGACGAGCCGCCGCAGGAGGCGCCGGCCAAGCGCTAGCGCCTCAAGGCGAGCGTCAGCAGGGCCGCGACCGCAAGCGCCACGCCTACCCCGGCCACGCAGGCATCCCAGCCAAACGCGTCGAACAGTCGGCCGAGGACGGCGGTGCCGATGAGCCCGCCACAGAAATAGCAGGCGAGATAGGTGCCGCTGGCGATGCCGCGGTTTTCAGCCGCAGCCTGTCCTACGAATCCTGTCGCAGCGGCTTGCGCGCAAAAGGTGCCGATGCCGACCAGAACCATCCCGGCGAGGACCGCGCCGAGGTGTGCGACCAGCATCAACGGCAGGCCGATCCCGGCGATGGCCAGCGAGCCCCAGATCGTCGGACGCGTTCCGAGGCGTGATGCCACTCTGCCCGCCAGCAGCGTCGTGACCACCGACGGCAGGAAGACGAAGTAAACGAGGCCGAGGTCCATCATGCCCAGCGACAGCGGTGGTCGAACCAGAACGAAATTGACGAATGTGAAGGTACCGATGAATGCGAACAGGATGCAGAAGCCGATGCCATAGGCGGCTCGCAGCCGTGGATCCCGCCACTGCGCGATCGTCGCGGCAAACGCCGATGCCGTCGGCGTCGTTGCACGCATCGGCTGTACGCGCGCAATGGTGAAATAGACCAGTGCGGCGCCGGCCAGATTGAGCGCCGCGAAGAAATAGAAATTCCATGCCAGGCCAAGGCTATCGGCGATCGCGGCCGAGACCAGCCGGCCGACGAGATTACTGGCGACGTTTCCCGTGATGTAAGCGGCAAAGGCGCCGCCGGAATCCATTGCGCTGCATTGCTCGCCGAGATGAGCCAATGTCAACGCGAAGGCGGATGCCATGCAGAGGCCCTGTGCCACCCGCAGGCCCGTGAAGACGGCAAGATTGGGCGCAGTCGCCAGCAGGCTCGTCGGAATCGCGAGCAGGGTCAGGCTGAGCAGGATGCCGGTCCGCCTGTCGATGTGCGGGCTGAGAAAGCCGACAACGAGGCCTGCGACCGCCATGCCGAACGTGCTGGCGTTAACGGCCAGGCTCATCGCTGCCGGCGTGACGCCGTAGTGGCGCGTCAGCGAGGGCAGGATTGCCTGTGTCGCGAAGAGATCGACGACGGTCAGGAATGCGATCAATCCAATGACGAGCGTGCGGAGTATGGGTCGCGCGGAATGCTCATCCGTTGCCATCGCGCTCGGCTTGATGGGCGCGGAAAGATCTGTCATGGCGTCGCGTCTCCTGTGAAAGATGTGGCGCCCGGCATGCTGGCGGCATGAGGATCCGGGTGCCACATCGGCAACGATCAGGCTGGGGCCGGGGCGCCCGTTACATGTTGTGGTCGCGCGGGTCCTTGCGGACGTCGCCGACATAGAGGATGACCGTTTCCTTGCCGAGGTTCTTCCACCAATGCGAGGTGCCGGATACTTCCGGGCGGATGTCGCCGGCCTTGTGCACGATCGGATCGACACAGTTGGAAGCGTGTTCGACGATCTCGCCTTGCTGCACGAAGATCAAAGCAGGGCGGTCGTCATGGCTGTGCCAGGGCACGACGCCGCCGGGCTCGATGGTGAGCTTGCGGAAGCGCAGCTCGCGGCCTTCAATGTGTGCCGGCTGCTTGCCGAGGTCGATGGCGCCGAGCGTGACGTCGGTGACGCCGACCGGCTTGTAATCGACCATCTGCTGCGCGTTCGGCTTGATCTTGTCGGCCGGGCATTCGCCGGCGAAGACTGGCTGTGCCGAGAGTGTCAATACGCCGAGGATGGCAAGGCCGGGCCAGACCGCGCGCGACAATGTGTGATGCTTGAACATCGGGACGTCTCCTGTGTTGGCCGCAACCGCGATGGTCGCCGGCTATGTCGGGACTTTCGTCGAGAGGGCGCTCGTTCTGAAATGCTCTTTCGCTCTCGCTGCGATAGACCGGCGCTATCGGCCCCGATACGCGCTCGCTATCGAACCGATTGGGGATCGGCATTTCCGCTTCCCGAGCGCTTGGCGTTCGATGGCAGGGCGCCCGATTGGCGGGCGTTCACGTCAATCCGGAGGAGAATCTCATGACGAAATTGTCCAAGACCTTGATTGCCACGGCCGCGTTCGCGGTCATCGCCACATCGGCTTTCTCGGAGGCGACATGGGACTTCAAGGCCGGTATGGCCTACATGTATGGCGGACCCGGCAAGATGTCGGCGATGGCCATGGCCCCGGCGGAGAAGAACCACGAGGCCATGATGAAGGGCGCCAAGAAGGTCCCCGACAACACCGTCTTCTTCATGGACAACGGATCGCTGTATTCCACCTCGGGGCGGCTGGATCCGACCGGCAATTTCTACGTGAACTGATCGCGCGCGCATGACGGCCGCCCCTTGCGGGCGGCCGGATCGGGCACCTAATATTCGTCCTCTGAACGCTGGAGCGCAAGATGACCTCTCTCTCGCCGGCCGATGCCGAGCGGCTCAAACTCGCCTTCCAGCGCTGCCGTGACATGGATGGCACGCTGAACGAGCAGCTCCGCGCCTATGCCGACGCCAGCCGCGACGTGTTCCCGGCCTATGGCGAGGCCGTCGATCATCTGGTGACGAGATTGAATGGAAGCGGCGGCGGCGAGACCGCGCCGCGTCCGGGCGAGGCGATGCCGCCGTTCATGTTGCCGGACGAGAGCGGGCGTCTCGTTGCGCTGTCCTCACTGATCGAGAGCGGGCCGGTCGCCGTGATGTTTTTCCGCGGCCATTGGTGCCCTTATTGTCGGCTCAATGTCCGTGCAGTGGTCCAGGCGCTGGATCGCATCGAGTCCATGGGCGCGCGCATCGTCGCGGTCATGCCGGAGACGCAGGAATACACCCAGCAGCTCAAAGCGGAAGCCGGTGCGCCATTTCCGATCCTGACCGACCTCGACAACGGCTATGCGTTGTCGCTCAATCTCGCGATCTGGCTCGGTGCCGAGATCCAGAGCCTGTTGTCCTACCAGGACATGGCGAAATTCCACGGCAATGATGGCTGGATGCTGCCGATCCCGGCCGTGTTCGTCGTCGGTCGCGACGGTCTCGTGAAAGCCCGCTTCGTCGATCCGGACTTCCGCAAGCGCATGGAGATCGATGACCTGCTTGAAGCGTTGGAAGGCGCGAGCAGGAAGGCCTAAAGGGCTGGCAGCGAGCGTCGCTGCTAGCCTGCAATCTCCCGCCAATCCGCACCGCGCAGCATGCGCATCACGGCATTGGCCACCGCCGTGCGCTGTCGGCCGGCCACCCCGTAGAGGCTGACGGTGCGACGGGCGTCCAGCCCGGCGACCGCAGCGCGCGTCAGCGTCTCCGGAACGGGCGAGGTGTGCGGCACCATGGCGACGCCGATGTCGGCCTCGACCAGCTCGATCAAATCGCGCTCGTTCGAGATCTCGTGACCCTGTTCGACCGCGATGCCGTGCTCGCGCAGGCTCGCGGAGATGCTGCGGGAATGCTCGCAGAACGTCCGGCTCAACAGCTGCTCTGCGCGCAAATCGTCTAGTTCGATGCTGCTGCGGCCGGCCAGGCGGTGTCCGTCGCTGACCACGAGCTCGAAGCTTTCGGTGAACAGCGGCCAGACATCGAGCCGCTCCCAGGCCTCGTCGATGTCCGCGGCAATCCCGAGCTCGGCCTCGCCCCTCTTCAGCAAGTCGGCCACTTCACGACTCGAGCCGCGCAGGAAACGGAATTCGAGCCGGTTGAACTGCCGTTTGATCTGGTTGAGATGCGGGATGAGGAGCGAAAGATCAATTGAATGCGTCAGCGCGACGCGGAGCGCGCCGATTTCGCCGCTGCGGAACGAGGAGGCCAGCGAGCGTGCGCCGGTGGCTGCATCAAAACACTGCTTCAGCAGCGGATGCATGCGCTGGCCAAGCTCGGTCAATTGCGCTGCGGGCCGTTCGCGGCGAAACAGATCGCCGCCGAGCTCGGCTTCGAGCTGCTTGATCGCGCGCGTCAGCGAAGGCTGCGTCACGTTGCAGTCCTCGGCGGCACGCGTGAAGTTCAAGAGCTGCGCCACCGCGAGGAAATAGCGGACCTGGTGCATTTCCATGGATCGGCTCTCCGGCAAGACCAGCCGGAACCTAACTGATTAGCCAGGCGAATGACATCCCGACCGTGATAGCGCGCGGGCATGGTTTCGGAAGCCAACGGGCATTTCCGTCAAACCGGGCGATCCCTCAGAGTCGGCTCAACACCAGTCATCGTGTCGGAGGATTTGCCAGTGAATATGTCCGTCAAGCCGCAGACGTCCGCCGCCCGGGCGCTCGCGGGCAAGGTTGCGCTGGTCACGGGCTCAACCAGTGGCATCGGCCTCGGTATCGCGCGGGCACTTGCCGCGGCCGGCGCCGACATCGTGCTGAACGGCCTTGGTGTGGCGGCCGAGCTCGACAGGACGCGCGAGCAGATCGCGGCGGAGTTTGGCGTCAAGGCAAGATTTTCGCCGGCCGACATGGCCAGGCCGAATTCGATCGCCGAGATGATCGCGGCGACGGTTGCGCAGGCGGGCCGCCTGGATATCCTGATCAACAATGCCGGCATCCAGCACGTCGCGCCGCTGGAGCAGTTTCCGGTCGAGAAATGGGACCAGATCCTCGCAATCAATTTGTCGTCGGCCTTCCACACCACGCGGCTCGCGCTGCCCGCCATGCGACAGAACGGGTTCGGCCGGATCATCAACATCGCCTCCGCGCACGGCCTGGTCGCCTCGCCGTTCAAGGCGGCCTACGTCGCCGCCAAGCACGGCATCGTCGGGCTCACCAAGGTGACGGCGCTGGAGACGGCAGAAGAGGGCATTACCTGCAACGCGATCTGTCCCGGCTATGTCTATACGCCGCTGGTCGAGGCGCAGATCGATGGGCAGGCCAAGGCGCACGGAATCTCGCGCGACCAGGTGATCCGCGACGTGCTGCTGGCCCAACAGCCCAACAAGCGCTTTGCCACGGTCGAGGAGCTCGGCGCGCTCGCGGTATTCCTCTCGACTGACGCGGCGGCTTCGATCACCGGCGTCGCGCTGCCGGTCGACGGCGGCTGGACCGCGCATTAACATGAGCCGGCGTAACAAGTCGCGGCCGGCAGAGAATCTCGGAGCAGTGCAGGCTGATCAGGAGCGAACCATGAACGGCACGCAGAATAACATTCAGCGCAAGGACCTGCCCGGGCAGGTCGTCCTCGTGCTTCAAGGCGGTGGTGCGTTAGGCTCCTACCAGGCGGGCGTCTACCAGGCGCTGCACGAGGCCGGTATCGAGCCGGACTGGATCATCGGCACCTCGATCGGTGCCATCAATGCCAGCCTTATCGCGGGTAATGCGCCGGAGCACCGGCTCGCGCGCTTGAGGGAGTTCTGGAAGCGGATGGAGCAGAAGCCGGTCTGGGACTGGCACACCTCATTTCCCGGCTTCAACGAGAAGCTTGCCTATTGGTCGGCCGTGACCCACGGCATTCCAGGGTTCTTCCGGCCCAATCCGCTGGCGCATGCCGGCGATTCCTATCCGCTCGGCGCCGATCACGCCGGATTCTATTCCACTGGGCCTCTCGAGGAGACGCTGCGCGAGCTGGTCGATTTCGATCTGGCCAATCGCTGCGTGCCGCGGCTGACGGTGGGTGCGGCGCATGTCGGCACCAGCCAGATGCGCTATTTCGACAGCCGCGACGGTGAGCTGACGGTGAAGCATGTCATGGCTTCGGGCGCATTGCCGCCGGCATTCCCGGCAGTGCGGATCGATGGCGAACTCTATTGGGACGGAGGCATTCTCTCGAATACGCCGACGGAAGCGGTGTTCGACGACAATCCGCGCAAGAATTCGCTGATCTTCTCCGTGCATCTGTGGAATCCCGTCGGGGCCGAGCCGACCACGATGGCGGAGGTGCTGAACCGGCACAAGGATGTCATGTATTCGAGTCGGATCGCGAGCCAGATCGAACGCCAGCAGCAGGCCCATCGCCTACGCCATGTCATCAACCAGCTTGCGGAACGCCTGCCTGAGAGCGAGCGCGGCGATGCCGCGGTGAGGGAGCTGATGAGCTACGGCTGTCCGACCCGTATGCATGTCGTGCGGCTGCTGGCGCCGCAACTCGATCGCGAGACCCACACCAAGGATATCGACTTCAGCCCGTCGGGGATCACGCGCCGCTGGCATGCCGGCTATGCCCACACGATGTCGGTGCTCGCGCGCAAACCGTGGATCGGCGAATTCGATCCACTTGCCGGCGTGGTGCTGCACGAGCATATGGACGAGATGCCGATGGCGGCGGAGTAGGGCCGCAAGCGATCGTCCGCCATCATCGAAATGCCACAGGCCTTGCGGATCGTCGATCTTCGTCCGCAGCTGAAAGGCCATGTAAGTGGTGTCGGGAAGCGATCTGGAACTGGCGCTTGATCACGTCCGTGCTGATATGGCGGGACCGGTTGCCGGCGTGTTCGGTCCTGATACGGTGACCTGGCAGATCGACCGCGAGGCCGTGATCTTCCTCGGCGCGGGCCGGGCGCTGCTCCTTCAACTCGCGCATCCCTGGGTCGCGGCTGCCATCGCCGAGCACTCGAAAACCTTGGCTGATCCGATTGGCCGCTTCCATCGCACCTTCGACATCGTCTTTGCCATGGTGTTCGGCTCGCTTGACCGCGCGCTGTTATCGTCGCGGCAATTGCACCGGCGCCACAGCATGATCGTCGGCGAGATGCCGGAGACTGTCGGTCCGTTCGCGGCAGGCTCGCGCTACTGTGCCAACGACATCCCGTCGCTGCGCTGGGTTCATGCCACGCTGGTCGAGACCGCGCTGATGGCGCATGATCTGGTTTTGCCGCCGCTCTCGGTAGAGGAGCGCGAGCGCTACTGGGCCGAGAGTCGGTTGTTCGGTGCGTTGTTCGGATTGACCGGCGATGATCTGGCCGCGGACTGGGCTGACTTTGCGGCCTATACGGCGGCGATGGCGCAGTCAGACACGCTGACCGTCAGCCCGGCCGCGCGCGAGATCGCCGCGCAGATCTTTGGTGGCGCGCGCCCGTGGTTGCGTCCGCCGCGCTGGTATCGCGCGCTCACGGCAAGCCTGCTGCCGGAACGCCTGCGTGCTGGGTTTGGGTTCGAAC
This sequence comes from Bradyrhizobium sp. WSM4874, assembly GCF_055811835.1. Lineage (NCBI taxonomy): Bacteria > Pseudomonadati > Pseudomonadota > Alphaproteobacteria > Hyphomicrobiales > Nitrobacteraceae > Bradyrhizobium > Bradyrhizobium sp. WSM4874. Next base: position 103,591 of record NZ_JBVVPR010000007.1, on the reverse strand, counting down.
TTGATGAGCGCGATGAGAGGGCAGCCGAAAATGCGCTCCGATGGATACGGCGCGTCTACCCCAAATTGCCAGACCGGTTGCGCTATGTCGGTCCCTACCAGGAAGCGCAAGCGCGGTTGCGCGGCGAGCCGCAGCCGGACTGGATGACACGGTGCCTCAACAGAGCCTGGATCGGCCGGCCGCAGATGGATCAGCGCGGGAAGGGGTGAAGTCCTCCGCGGCTGCCACAAACCACTGTCATTGCGAGGAGCCCTTTGCGACGAAGCAATCCAGGCTGCTGCCATGGAAACAGTCTGGATTGCTTCGCTACGCTCGCAATGACGAGGAAACACCCCGCTTCTCACACCGACGCCAGCTTCCGGTACAGCGCGTTGTAGCTGCCGGCCGGGATGCTCCAGGAGAACGACCGCCCCATCGCGCTGCGACGCATGGTGTCGAGCTGGTCCTGCGCCATGAAGGCGGAGAACGCGCGGCGGACGCCGCCGAGGAAGGATTCGTGCGAAGGTTTTGAGAACAGGAAGCCGGTTTCGCCGTCGGTGATGGTCTCGGCGAGGCCGCCGGTCTGATGGCCGATCGGCAGCGAGCCGAAGCGCTGGGCGTACATCTGGCTGAGCCCGCAGGGCTCGAAGCGCGACGGCATCAATGTGAAGTCGCTGCCGGCGAAGATGCGCCGCGCCTGGGCGTCGTTGAAGCCAATCACGACCCCGATCGCGTCAGGCCGTCGGCGATGCGCGTCAATCAGCGCCTGCTCGAGCGCCGGCTCGCCGGAGCCGGTGACCACGATCTGCCCGCCGGCATCGACGATCTCGTCGGCTGCCGCCAGCACGAGGTCGATACCCTTCTGGTGCACCAGCCGGGCGACGATGCCGAACATCGGGCCGCGCGACACCGCAAGCCCGAACTGCTTGCGCACATAGTCCGCGTTGGCCTTCTTGCCGATCCAGTCGCCGGCGCCGAACTGCTGAGCAAGCTGAGCGCAGGAGCGGGGGTCCCAGCTCTCGTCGATGCCGTTGAGGATGCCGGTGAGCTCGGCCGCGTCGGAACGGACTCGAAGCAGGCCTTCGAGACCGCAGCCGAATTCATCCGTGGTGATCTCCCGCGCATAGGTGCCGCTGACTGTGGTGAGATGCGAGGCGTAGACCAGTCCGGCCTTGAGAAAGGAGAGCTGGTCGTAGAACTCGACGCCGTCGATGTGGAAGGAGCTCTCCGGTGCGCCGATCCGCCGCAGCGAGTCCTTCGGGAAGAGGCCCTGATAGGCGAGGTTGTGAATGGTCAGGATCGACGGCAGCTTGGAGCCGCGCCAGGCGAGGTAGGCCGGCACGAGCGAAGCCTGCCAGTCATTGGCATGGATCAGGTCTGCTGCCCAATCCTTGTCCAGCGTGCCCATCGCGAGCTCAGCGGCGGCCGAGGCAAAGCGCGCGAAACGGATGTCGTTGTCGGGCCAGTCGCGCCCGGACTCGTCGCCATAGGGGTTGCCGGGCCGGTCGTAAAGTTGCGAGCACAGCAGCACATAGACCGGCAGGCCGTCCTTGGTCGCGGCGCGGCCGAGCGAGCAGGCCGGCATCTCCGCGAACGCCGGACAGCGGCCAACGATCTGAATATGCGTGAGTTGTTCGATGATGTCGCGATAGCCGGGCAGCATGACCCGGATGTCGGCGAAGGGACGAAGGGCTCGGGGGAGTGCAGCGGAAACGGCTCCGAGTCCGCCAACGCGGACAAAGTCGTCCATCTCCGTTGTAACGAACAAGACCCTCAAGAACTGCTGCCCTCTGCCGGAGCCCGATTGCTGCTATGCAAGAACGGGTCCAGTTGCCCCGGATTTCCCAAGCCCGCCCGTGAGACGTGTCTCTTCGGTAAAGACTTTCCTACTCAGGCGCCGCCCTCTAGGGTCGGCGCACCAACAACAGAGAACTTCGATAAGTTCCTAGTGACCCGAGGGCGCAAGCAGGCATGCAGCTATCAGATAAGCATGAGGGGACGACGACAAAGGCCTTTGCCGGCCTCAGGGTCCTGGATTTTTCGACCACCATCGCCGGTCCCCACTGTGCGCGCATGCTCGCCGACATGGGCGCCGACGTCATCAAGATCGAGACCGACGGCGGCGAGACGATGCGGACCCGGCCGCCGCTGCGCAAGGGCTGCAGCACCGTGTTCGGCCAGCTCAATGTCGGCAAGAAGAGCGTCGTGCTCGACCTCAAGTCCGAGGACGGCAAGGAGGCGGTCCGCCGGCTGGCCGCGACCGCCGACATCCTGGTCGAGAACTTCCGCCCCGGCGTGATGCACCGGCTGCGGCTCGACTACGACAGAATGCGCGCCGTCAACCCGAAGCTGATCTACTGCTCGATCTCCGGCTACGGCCAGAGCGGCCCGTCGGCCGAACTGCCGGCCTATGCGCCGGTGATCCATGCAGCCTCCGGCTACGACATGGCGCATCTCGCCTACCAGCCCGGCCGCAGCCGCCCGGATTATTGCGGCATCTACCATGCCGACGTCGTCACCGGCACCTACGGGTTCGGCGCGATCGCGTCGGCGCTCTACCAGCGAACGGTCACCGGGCTCGGCCAGCACATCGACGTTTCCATGCTCGAATCGATGCTGACGCTGACGGTGATCGAGTTGCAGAACTCGCAGTTCACCGTGAAGCCGCCGCCGCGCCCGATGTTTGGGCCGACTGAGACCGCGAGCGGTTATGTCATGATCACGGTTGCCAGCGAGAAGACGTTTCAGGGACTGATGGGGGTGATCGGCCGCCCCGAATGGATCTCCGATCCGCGCTTCGCCACCTACGCCGCGCGTCGCGACCATTGGGCCGACTTGATGGACGGTGTCGAGGCCTGGTCGCGGCAGCTCTCGACCGAGGCCTGTCTTGTCGCGCTAGGTGCGGCGGGCGTGCCGGCTTCGGCCTACCGCACCGTGTCCGAGGCGCTGGCCGATCCGCAACTCGCGCATCGTGAGGCGCTCTCGTCTGTAGAAGACGGAGGCGGCTCGTTCCAGGTCCTCAATCTGCCGTTCCGGATGACCGGTGCCGACACGGCACCGGGCAAGACGATGGCCGTGCTTGGCGAGCACACGGACCGGCTGCGCGCGGAGATCGGGCTCCCCGACGATGGACCAATTCCGTCAGGCAAAACAGCCGCGCAAAGCTGACGGACAGCTTCGTGCAGCAAGCAATGCGGCTTTGCGTGTGGTCGGCTTGCCATCATCCGTCGGCCTAAACTAGACAGGTCCGAGTTTGTCTCGTTCTGCCGCCCATGCGATGGTGGCGGCGATAGAAAAGTATCCGGGAGGACACCGATGAAAAGTTTCAAGGTCGCCGATTTCAAGGCACCGCTGCAGGAGTTCGACGAAGCGACGCCGCAGCCGTCCGGCACGCAGGTGCTCATCAAGGTCAAGGCCGCCGGCGTCTGCCACAGCGACCTCCACATCTGGGAAGGCGGCTACGATCTCGGCCACGGTCGCAAGCCGCTGTCGCTGAAGGACCGCGGCATCAACCTGCCGCTGACCATGGGGCACGAGACCGTCGGCGAGGTCCTTGCCTTCGGCCCGGACGTGAAGTCGTCGGACCAGGGCGATGTGAAGATCGGCGATGTCGGGCTGGTCTATCCCTGGATCGGTTGCGGCAAATGCGCGACTTGTCTCGACGGCGATGAGAACATGTGCCTGACGCCACGCTCGCTCGGCGTCTATTGCGACGGTGGTTATTCCGACCACATGCTGGTGCCGCACCCGCGCTATCTGCTCAATCTTAGAGGCCTCGATCCCGCGTCGGCTGCGCCCTACGCCTGCTCGGGCGTCACGACCTACAGCGCGCTGAAGAAGCTCGAGCAGCACTTCGACACGCCAATTGTGATGTTCGGCGCCGGCGGACTCGGCCTGATGGCACTGTCGCTGCTGAAGGCGATGGGCGGCAAGGGCGCGATCATGGTCGATATCGACGCGAAGAAACGCGAAGCCGCGGAGAAGGCCGGCGCACTCGCGACCGTCGATCCCAAGGCGCCCGACGCGCTGGAGCAGCTTGCGAAGAAAGCCGGTGGTCCCATCCGCGCCGTGCTCGATCTCGTCGGCAACGCCGCCACCACGCAACTCGGCTTCGACTGCCTGACCAAGGGCGGCAAGCTCGTCATCGTCGGCCTGTTCGGCGGCGGGGCGACCTGGGCGCTGCCGCTGATTCCGATCAAGGCGGTGACGATCCAGGGCAGCTACGTCGGCAATCTACGCGAGACGCAGGAGCTGCTCGACCTCGTGCGAGCGAAGAACATAGCGCCGATCCCCGTGACGCGGCAGCCGCTCGCCAAGGCCAACGACGCGCTGGTGCAGTTGCAGCAGGGCGCGGTGGTTGGCCGCACGGTGCTGACGCCGTAACCAACGCTCCATCCTCCGTCATTGCGAGGAGCGAAGCGACGAAGCAATCCAGATTGTCTCCGCAGATGCAGTTCTGGATTGCTTCGCTTCGCTCGCAATGACGACTTAGCTCGCTCCTCCTGAGGCTTTCCATGTCCGCAAATAACGCCTTCCACATTGCCGTGCTCGCCGGTGACGGCATCGGTCCCGAAGTCATGGCACCGGCCATCGAAGTCCTGCGCAAGATCGAGACGAAATCCGGCCTGAGCTTCCGCTTCACCGAGGCGCCGGCGGGTGCCACCAACTATCTCGTCACCGGCAAATCGATGCCCGATACCACGATCAAGCTGTGCGAGGAGGCGGACGCGATCCTGCTCGGCGCCTGCGGCCTGCCGTCGGTGCGCTATCCCGATAACACCGAGATTGCGCCGCAGATCGAGCTGCGCTTCATCTTCGATCTCTATGCCGGTGTGCGCCCGGCGCGGCTCATTCCGGGCGTGCCGAGCCCGATCGTCGGCGCCGACCAGCGCGGCATCGATCTCGTCGTGATCAGGGAGTCCACCGAGGGCCTGTTCGCCTCGATGGGCAAGGGCGTCGTCACCCACGAGGACGCGCGCGAAACCATGGTGATCACGCGCAGGACGTCCGAGCGCCTGTTCGAGTTCTCGTTTCGCCTCGCCGAGCGGCGCAAGGCGCGCGGCAAGCCGGGGATGCTGGCTTGCGTCGACAAGGCGAACGTGTTCAAGGCCTTTGCGTTCTTCCGCGGCATCTTCGACGAGATCGCCAAGCGCCATCCGGAGGTGAAGACCGACCGGCTCTATGTCGATGCCTGTTCGGCGATGCTGGTGAAGCGTCCCTGGGACTTCGACGTGATGGTGATGGAGAACATGTTCGGCGACATCGTCTCCGACATCACCGCGAGCCTGATCGGCGGCCTCGGCATGGCGCCGTCGGCCGACATCGGCGATAAGTACGCCGTGTTCCAGCCGTGCCACGGGACCGCGCCCGACATCATGGGGCAGGGCAAGGCCAATCCCACCGGCATGATCCTGTCGGCTGCAATGATGCTGGACTGGCTCGCCGACAAGCACGGCGTCGAGGGTGCGGTTGAGGCCGGCGAGCAAATTGAGCGCGCCGTTGATGAGGTCTACGCCGGCGGCCTCAAGCCGATGGAGTTCGGCGGCAGCAACGGCACCGCCGACATCACGAAGGCGGTGCTCGGGGCTCTTTAGTCGAAGAAGAGGGGCCTCTCGGCCCCTCGTGGTTCACCAGCGACGCCAGTGGCGGTGGCCGCCCCAGCCCCAGGGACGCCCGCCGTAGAAGCGTCGCGGGCCGCCGTAATAGCCGTAGGCGCCGTAATAATTCGGACGCCAGAAGCAGCGGCCCCACGGGTTACACACCCAACGAACCTGATCGACTTCGGCTGCCGGGCCGCTCGCGATACGGTCGGCCTGCGGAATGCCGTTCGGCATCGCCGCGAGTGCCTGTCCTGACGCGAGCGCTGCGCCGCTCAGGGCAGCCAGACCGAGAACAGCAAATTTCAGTTTCATCGCAATCTCCCTCGTTTGATGGCGAGAGAACTTCCAGCAAATCAGCTGGTTGCTATGGTGTTGCAGGGGCGTGGGAATTTAATCTTCCTGAATGCATGTTCACGTTGCCTGCCATCACTGCGAAGAGCCAAGCGACGAGCGGCAGAGACACTCTGGATTGTTTCATTTTGCTCGCTGACGACGGAGTCACCGTCCCTGGAACTGCGGCTTGCGCTTCTCCATGAAGGCCTGCCGGCCCTCGCGAAAATCGCCACTGTCCATGCAGGCGTTGCCGACCGCCCTGATCGCCTCCATGTCGCGCGCGCTTTCGTCCTTCAGCACCTGCGCGATGGTGAGCTTGGCGGCCTTGATCGCGAGCGGCGCATTTTGCGAGATCGTCTCGGCGATCGCCATGGTCTCACCCCAGAGCTGATCCTCCGGAACCACCCGCTCGACCAGCCCGATGCGCAGCGCTTCGGTGGAATCGATGCGCATGCCCGTGTACATCAGGAGCCGGGCCCAGGACGGTCCGACCAGCGACACCAGGTGCTTCAATCCATCATAACCGTAGGCGATGCCGAGTTTCGCCGCGGGAATGCCGAACTGGCTTCCATGGGAGGCGATGCGGATGTCGGCGAGCATTGCCACCTGCATGCCGCCGCCGAGACAGAAACCCTGGATACAGGCAATCGTCGGCTTGGGATAATCGGCAAGCAGCGCGCGCTGGGCGGCGCTGCGTTTTGCGTATTCCTCGGAGGCAGCTGCGTTGTGGCGCGTCTTCTCGAACTGGCTGATGTCGGCGCCCGACACGAAGGCCTTGCCACCGGCGCCGCGCAGGATCACGACCCGCACGGCAGCGTCGTCGCGCAAGGCTGTCAACGCCTCGCCAAATCCCTCCCACATCTCCAGCGACATCGCATTGCGCTTGTCGGGATTGTTGAAGGTGATCACGCCGACGCCACCGGCTGTGTGCTTGAGGATCTTGCCGTCGGCGTAGGGAATTTCGGTCGTGCTTGATATGTCGGACATCGCGCTCGCTTTCGTTGGCGAGGCGCAATGTTCGGCCGGGGCGAGGCCAGGGTCAACCGCGGCAACGGAGGTGGCTTTGCAGCCGCCTGTGCCGCGATTGCATGGCGCGATCTATCTCGTCATGTGCGCCGTTAACGGATGGCTGCCGGCACTGCTGAAGAAGGCCGCCTCTTCGGCGGTGGCCTCCAGGAGCTGCTCGTCCTGGTGATAGACGTCGCTGCGGAACTGGACGGTCTGGTCTTTGGTCATCCACGCCGTGAGGTAGATCCAGGCCACCGGCACTTTCTTCGCCATGGCGACCTCGAGATGCTGGCCGCTGGCGATGCCCGCGTCGATCGCGGCGCGGTTCCATTTCGGCTGGTCCTTCAAGAGCCAGGCGGCGAGATCGCGCACATTATCGACGCGCGAGCAGCCATGAGAATCGAAGCGGTAATCGTCGCTGAACAGATTGCGCTGGTTGGTGTCGTGCATGTAGACCGAATAGGAATTCGGCATGTCGATCTTGACCGCGCCGAGCGCGTTGAACGTGCCGTTGTGCTGGCGCACGGTGAAATTCGGCGTATGCGTGCCCGACCAGTCGACCGAATTCGGGTCGATCGGATTGTCGTGGGCGTCGAGCACCTCCATGTGCATGCGCGACAGATAGGTGGGATCCTTGCGCATATGCGCGGAGATCTCGGTCTTGGCGATCGAGGCGGGCACCGTCCAGGTCGGATTGAGAACGACGCTGCTGATCTGGGTCGTCAGCGTCGGCGAGGGCTTTTCGGTCTTGCCGACGATCACGCGATAGCGCCTCACCACGACGTCGTTCTCGATCGCTTCGGCGAAGGCGGCGGGAATGTTGACGACGACATAGCGCTGGCCGAAGCCGAAATTCATGTTCTCGAGCCGCTGCAGCGAAGCCTCCAGCTGCCGGATACGCTTCTGCACCGGCACGTTCATCGCCGCGATCGTGCGGGGCGTCATCGTTCCGGTCGGCGCGAGGCCGTGGCGGGCCTGGAAGCGTTTCACGGCGTCGGCGAGATCCTGGTCGAAGGCGCCGCTCGCCTTGTCGGCGGCAAGATCGCCGGAGACGATCAGCCGCTTGCGCAGGAGATCGTCATTGGTGCCCTGGGCGCCGGGCGCGAATTTGGCGTCTGCCGGGATCGCCGGCCAGCCGCCCCGCACGGCGAGATCAGAATAGCTCAGCGCTGCATCCTTGATGCGCTGGGCGGAGCCCTCGTCATAGGTCGGCTCGTGCGTCAGCGCGAGCGCGGCGGCCGAGCGGCTCTCTGCCGTCGAAGCGGACGCCGGCGCGGCAGTTTTCGGTGCGGCTGCGTGGGCCGGATTGGCGGTGGCCGGCACCGTGCCAGCCGCAGTCGCCGGCTTGGGCCCAGCCTGTCCAATGGTCTCGGTCTGAGCAAGCGCGGAGGCGCTCGTAAGCATGCCGACGGCAATGATCATCGCATGGCGTTTCGACATGTGTCCCATCTTCCCCATGAGAACGAGGCCCGGACGGGCGCTCGCATCGGCAATTCCCGGTCGTCGCGCTGATTCGAGAAATCGGCGGGAGGCTAGCGCCTCCCGGTTGCGGCTCCCTTAAGTACGGCGCATCGCGAGCTCCGCACGTCGGACGGCGGTCTCTGGATTGGGTCGCGACAGGGCCGGAACGGGTTCGCGCAAACTGCAGGCGACGGCGGGAAAAATGGTCAACAAAAAGGGGCGGTCATGCCGCCCCGAGAAGTCCGCGCAAGCACGCGGGCCGGATAGATCTCGTCCGGGTCTCGTCCAATCCAGCCGCGCCCCGTGACGCGGCGGATTGAACATCGGGCGGAAAGGCGCGGACGCCGATCGGCTCAGGCTTCGTTCGCTGCGATCGATTCCATCAGCGAGACGAGCTGACGCTGCACTGTCTGGTCCTTGATCTTGCTGTAGGCGCGCAGCAGGCGGAGGCTGAAGGCCGAGTCCAGGAAGAGCAGGCTCTCGACTTCGCGCGCCTTGTTGTCGCCGTCATAGAAGAAGGTCACGGGCACATCGAGAGCGGTGGCGATCTGCTGAAGCCGGGCTGCGCCGACGCGATTGACGCCCTTCTCGTACTTCTGGACCTGCTGGAAACTGACGCCGAGCTTCTCGCCGAGCTCGGCCTGCGAGACCTTCATCTCGACGCGCCGCAGACGGATCCGCTTGCCCAGCTCAATGTCCGGCTTGCCGGCACTGCGCTGCTTCATTCTCTTCGCCGCTGTCTTCATCTTTTTTCTCATCGGTCTTCGGTTGAAAACCCCCCGAAGAGCTGGGTCAGGGGTTCGCCCATATACTCGTCCTTGAATTCATGCGGGTGCACGAACTCTTCCTTAAACCACGGGAAACGCGCCGGATTGAAGGCTTCGATCAGCCAGTCAATCATGTGCCGCACGCGCGGAATCCGGCCGCTACCAGGGTGGTAGGACAACCAGATATCCAGCGATCTGTTCAGCTCGATCTCCAGTGGAATCAACTTCCCGCCAAGCGCAACGGCGTAGCTCGGGAATACGCCGATTCCGGCGCCATTCGCGACCGCCCAGTAATTGGCGCTCGAGACGTTGGTCTTCATGACCAGAAGGTCACGCTCCGGAACGCCGGGGAAGAAGCTCTCGAAAGTTTGCTTGGCGTCGAGCTGGTCGGCGAACTGCAGCACCAGGCGGTGCTTGATCAACTCCATCGCCGAGCGCGGCGCGCCATGTTTTGAAATGTATTTCTCGGAGGCCCAGAACATCAGATGCATGCGGCCGAGCCGCACCAGCTTGACGTCGAGCGCGGAAGGCCGCGACAGGTGAATGGCGACGTCGGCCTCGTGGCGGGAGACGTCGGCCGAGCGCATCGCGCAGTGCAGGTCGACCAGGATCTTCGGATAGGCCTGCTGGAATTCGACCAGTCGCGGGGCGAGCCAGAATGTGCCAAGTCCCTCGGTGACTGCGACGCGGACTTCGCCGGACAGGGCGTTCGCTGTCGAATCGCTGGTGCGCAGCACGTCGAAGGCAGCCGCCTCCATTTTCTCGACGGCGGAGACCACCAGCGCGCCTTCGTCGGTCAGACGGGTGCCGTGGACGTCGCGGGTGAACAGGGTGGTGCCGGTCTGGCGTTCGAAATCATCGATCCGGCGGCGGACGGCGTTGATCGACAGCGACAGGCGCTCGGCCGCCGAGCGGAAACTTCCGCATCGGACGACTTCCAGGAAAATGCGCGCCGCATCCCAGTCCGACAGGCCGCTGATGTTTGTCTTTGGGCGTTCCTCCAGTGGAACGCCCCTTTCCGCCAAGGAGTGCATACAAGTCCCTTCGGGTCGCTAAACTGGCAGAATCTGGGGCAAACCACAACCACGGCGGGTTGGGGAACGACGAGTTTTGAACGTCATCCTTACTGCGCCGCAGTGGTATTCTGGTGCTGCCAGGACTGGGAACAAGGGCTGGAAATCGGGCAAACCATCGCCCGCATGAGGGGTGTGGCGTGAGTTCCGTTGTGAGCCGTGACATGGCTGCGGGATCGTCGGCGCTGTCCGCAATGAACGTCCTTGCGCGCGAGCCGGTGCCGCCTTCCGAGATGGATCAATTGCAGTACGCCAAGCGTTTTACCACCGAGCGTTTTACCACCGAGTGTTTTACGATCGAGCGTTCGACGACTGAGCGCTTCGACGACGGCCGGCGGGGCGAAGCGGCACGCGCCGGAACCGCGGTTTCAAGGCAGAAACACACTGAAATCATGTTCGGGGGCGCAGTGGCCTCGTGTTATCCTCGACGCTCCATGGGGGCCAAAGAGGTCGTCACAACCACGTCTCACAGGCCGAATTAGCGGAAAGAACGCCGGTGTCGCATTCAGACGAACAATTGCAGTCGGTGCTGGAAACGCTCGAAGAGTGCCGCCGGGTGCTCAACGAGAGCAACAGCCGCGAGTCGGCCGAGCTGCTGTCCATTGTCATCCTGGACGTGCGGATGAAACTCAAAGGAATTGACAGTGCCGATCTCAAGGCACTGTGCGACGAAATGTTGCGGAGCGCGACCAGCGAACCGCAGCCCCCCTCCAAGCAGACGCAGGACCAGCCCCGGCGTCCGCTGCTCCGCGTGGTGAAGTAGCCGCGCCGCCGAGCCTCGCTTTTTGGCGAGATTTGTGCGTGTCCCGATGCCGCATCTGTGATCACAGACGGCATCGGGAGGAGCCCTGGTTTTGAGCGCCTCAGTTGCGCATTCGCTGGCATCGGCTACACCAGAGCCGGTTCGGCTCCGGGCCGCGCGCATTCCCCGCGCGCCGCATCGGCGCCTGAGATGGCTCCGACTGCATCATGCAAAATGTTTCGATCCCGGCGGCGCTGATTGCCGGCCTCGTCAGCTTCCTCTCCCCTTGCGTCCTGCCGCTGGTCCCGCCCTACCTGATCTATTTGACGGGCGCGACGATCGAGCATGTCGAAAGCGACGAGCCCGCATCAGTCTCCAAACGCGCGATCATGATGTCGGCGCTCCTGTTCGTGCTCGGCTTCTCCACGGTGTTCGTGGCGCTCGGCGCCAGCGCCTCGCTGATCGGCGGGCTGATCCGCGCCTGGTCGGCCGAACTCTCGATCCTCGCCGGCATCGTCATCATCGTCATGGGCCTGCACTTCCTGGGCCTGACGCGAATCGGTCTGTTGATGCGCGAGGGACGCTTGACCGCGCCCAAGCCCGTCGGCCTCTGGGGCGCTTATGTGATGGGGCTCGCCTTTGCCTTCGGCTGGACGCCCTGCATCGGCCCGATCCTCGCCGCGATCCTCTCGGTCGCCGCGGCCGAAGCGACGGTGGCCAAGGGCGCCGGCCTGCTCGCGGTCTATTCGGCCGGCCTCGGCATTCCCTTCCTGATCGCCGCCCTGATGATCGAGCAGTTTTCCACCCTGTTCGCGCGCATGAAGGGCCATCTCGTCAATGTCGAGCGCGCCATGGGCGTCCTGATGGTGATCACCGGCATTGGATTTCTCACCGGCGCGGTCTCGAATGTGAGCATCTGGCTGCTGGAGACGTTTCCGGCGTTGCAGACGTTCGGTTAGGGCGCAGCGGAGGCACCAGCGGGAGACCGGGTTTTCACGGATGAAACCTGAAAGGAACCGTTGAGGACCTCCGACCATGCTCGCACTGCGGAGCCCAACGAAATCAAACCTTTTCCATCCCGAGACGTTGGAGGAGCGGAAACCGCATGGTGGAGATCTCGTGACCAAGACACTGCTCTTAGAATCCTTGTCGAACAACGTCGCTTTGGTCGCCTGGCAATTTGTAGGTCAACCGTTGCCGGAGTGGCCGAATTGGGTCCAGTCAACCTGCTCGCTCCAAAGGGATGCCGAAGGAAAGTTCGAGCTCCGGCACGAGCGGCGCAGCGGCGCTCAAATTGTCTATCTCGGCGAGTGGCTCGTGAGAGATCTGGATGGCGGCGTCGACTTCTACACCGACGCCGAGATCTGGGCGCGGTTCGCCGCGAAGCGCTAGGCGATCAACTGAGCGGGTCCGGGTGGGGCAAAACGCCTCGCCCGCAAGGACACACTTCGGATGCAATCTGAGGTAATATTTCATTCTACTGCACCCAGAGGGGCAAATTTCAAAAGCGTATACTGAAACGAGAATTTTTGACCAATCGACAATCCCGGCGCCCCTCTTCCTCACAGCATTTTGCGCAGGAGCAATCGATGGGAACCGAAGTCAACGTTCAACCCGGTCATGGCAAAGCCGGACGTCACCCGACGCGGCAATTTCTGGATACGCTTTCCGGACACGAAGATCCGGGCATGTTTGGTCGGATGTTTCCGACTCTCGAACCGCTGGCCGTCGACGACGGTCCGCTCCATGCACTCGCCGATGCGATGAAGGATCCCACCCCAGGCGATCCCACGGGAAACAGTGCCAACGTACCTGCCGGCTTTACCTATCTCGGGCAATTCATCGATCATGACATCACACTGGATCTGACCTCCTTTGGCGACAAGGAGGCCGATCCAACGGCCGTCGAGAATTTTCGTACACCGGCGCTCGATCTCGACAGCGTCTACGGTCTGGGACCGGACGGAAGTCGCCATTTGTACGCGCGCAATTCGGCGAGCGACAATGGCAAGAGCCCGGGTCCCAAGCTGCTGATCGGCAAAACCGTCAACGTCGGTGCCGGTAACATCACGGGAGATCATCGTAACGACCTTCCGCGCAGTCCCGAAGGGTTTGCCTTGATCGGCGACCATCGCAATGACGAGAATCTGCTGGTTGCGCAAACTCACCTTGCGATGCTGAAGTTTCACAACAAGGTCTGCGATCAGCTCGCTGCGTCAGGCAAGCCGCAGGGCGAGATCTTCGAAGAAGCGCGCCGGATGGTCACCTGGCACTATCAATGGATGGTCTTGCACGATTTTGTGGAGCGGATCACCGAAAAAGGCATGGTGGCGAAGATCCTCGAGCAGGGACGGCGCTTCTACCGCTTCAAGAAGACACCCTACATGCCTGTTGAGTTTTCCGCCGCGGTCTACCGTCTCGGCCACAGCATGGTCCGCGAGGTCTATAGCCACAACAGAATCTTCACGCCTGGCGGCGTCGTTCCTGCGACGCTCGATCTGCTGTTCAAGTTTACAGGGCTTTCGGGAGGAATCATCGGAGATCTCGCGCCCAATCCGATTCAACCGCCGCTCCCGCTTCCGGTGCTCTCCAGCAACTGGATTATTGACTGGCGCCGCTTCCACGAGATTCTGCCGTCCAATCCGCCAGGTGTTGCATTCAATCCGTCTCGCAAGATCGACCCCTTTGTCGTGCCGCAACTCCACACCTTGCCTGGTGACGGCAGCAGCCTGCCGTTCCGAAATCTCAAGCGCGGGGTGCTGTTGGGATTGCCGTCCGGGCAGGACATCGCCAAGGCCATGAAAATCAAAAATCCTCTGACGCCGGCCGAAATCTCGAAGGGGACCGACGGTGCGGTAGCGAAGACACATGGTCTGCACGAACACACCCCGCTCTGGTACTACATCCTCAAGGAGGCGGAGCAGCGGGGCGGCGGCGAAAGGCTCGGACCGGTTGGAGCGACGCTTCTTGCCGAGGTTTTTGTCGGTCTCGTCCATGGCGATCATCAATCGTACCTTTGGCTCAAGGGCAAGAGCTGGAAGCCAACACTTCCATCAAAAGTGCCGGGCGAATTCACGATGGCCGACCTGCTGCGCTTTGTCGGGGATATCAGCCCGATCGACGGCATCTCGACCGTCTAGAGGTTTGGCGATCCGGCGGACACACGAACTGGGCCGCGAGGCGGCCCAGTTCGGCGCCGGCGAGGCAAGTCCATGCGTTAATTCGCGGCAAATCGCGCAAATGCCCCGCGATCGATCTCGATGCCAAGTCCCGGGCCGTCCGGGACTCGCACGATGCCCTTCGCGTGCTCGATCGGCTCCTTCAAAATGGCCTGCCGGATCGGATGTTCGGTGCGGTCGAATTCAAGCATCGGCTCGAGCGGTGACAGCGAAGTCGGCGTGTGCGAGGGCAGCACGGCGAGGAGCTGGAGCGAGGCGGCGATCGCGATGCCGGTGCCCCAGACATGCGGATTGTAGCGGATGCCGAACGCCTCGCTCATGTCGGCAATCTTCTTGCATTCACTCAAACCACCTGCCGCGCAGGTGTCGGGCTGGGCGATGTCAAGCGCGTGCGAGACGAACAGCTCGCGGAAGCCGAAGCGCGTGAATTCGCATTCGCCGCCGGCGACCGGAATCGTGAGCGCGGATTTCACCGCGCGATAGCCCGCTATGTCCTCCGGCGGCACCGGCTCCTCGAACCATCCGATGTCATGGCGCTCGATCAGGCGGCCGAGCCGGATCGCCGCGACCGCGTCATAGGCGTGGTTCGCATCGACCATCAGCGCGACATCGGGGCCGATCGCTTCGCGCACCGCGCGGGTGACCGCGGCATCCTCCGCGATGCCGAAACCGACTTTCAGCTTCACGGCGCGGAATCCCTCGGCGGCATAACCCGCCGCTTCCTCCGGCAGATATTCGAGCGGATCGCCTGACTTGCGCCGGTAGAGACCGGTTGCATAGGCCGAAACCTGCTTGCGCGCGGCGCCGCCAAGAAGCTGATGCACGGGTACGCCAAAATGCTTGCCCTTGATGTCCCAGAGCGCGATGTCGATACCGCTCATCCCCTGGATCACGACGCCCTTCTGGCCGTGATCGCGCAAGCGCGCGTAAACCATCTGCCACAGCACGTCCGTGCGCAACGGATCCTCGCCGATCAGCCACGGCGCGATACTTTGCACCACCGCCGCCGTGATGCGTGCCGGACCATAGCATTCACCCCAGCCGACAAGGCCGTTATCGGTCTTGATCTCGACAAGCATCGCGGTGCGTGTGTCGTACCAGGCGCGCGAATAGGCAAAGGGCTGCGACAGCTTTGCTTCGAGGATGTGCGTGTGAATGCTTGCAATCTTCATCGCCGATGTCTCCGTTCACCGCGCCTCGTCCAGCGTGCAAATCACCGTGCAGACCACGCCGCGGGGCAGGAAGTCGACCGTTGCCTCGCCGCCGAGCTGGTCGCGAGCGCTACGCTCGATCAGGCGTGAGCCGAAGCCGCGCTGCACCGGTGCCGTCACCGGCGGTCCGCCGATCTCGGTCCAGATCAGGCGCAGCCGCGGCTTCGGCGCCTCGGCAAGGACCTCCCACTCCAGCGTCACCCGGCCGGTCTCGTTGGACAGCGCACCGTATTTCGCGGCATTGGTGGCGATCTCGTGCACGATCATCGACAGCACCACGGCGAGCCGCGGCGACAGCGGCACCGGGGGGCCAGTCATGCGGATGCGCTCTGGATTGTTCAGCAGGAACGGCTGTAGCGCGCGGGTGATCACGTCCCGCAGCTCGGAGCCCGCCCATTTCTCCTGGCTCAGCAAATTGTGCGCTTCGGCCAGCGCGCCCAGCCGACCCTCGAATTTCGTCCGCTCGTCCCGGCTGGCGCTGCGGAAGGTCTGCACTGCGATCGCCTGCATCAAGGCGAGCGTGTTCTTGACGCGATGGTTGAGCTCGTCGATCAGGAGATTGTGCAGCATCTCGCCGCGCGCGATCGTGGTTGCCATCCTGACCGCGAAGGTCAGGCCGGTCAGCAGCAGGATGCCGCCGATCAGGCTGGTGATCGCGATGTTGCGCCAGAGCGGCGCGATCAGCGAGCTCTCGGCGACGCCGGCCACGATGGTCCAGCCGGTCAGCCGCGACCTCGTATAGACGGTGGACAACGCAACACCGTCGAGCGAAACCGTCGAGAGTGCGGCTTCCGGCGTGCGCAACATACTCTCATACAGTGTGCCCGTAGCCCGTTTGCCGAACGTCTCCGTCGGATTCGGCGTGCGCGCGAATACGAAGGCCTTGGTGTCGAGCAGGGAAACCGTCCAATCCCGGTCGGGCCGTTGCTTCTCGACCAGGTCCTGAAAGATGCTGACGGGCGGGCTGAAGCAGAGGTCGTAGATCACTTCGCCGTCGCGGAGCACCGGAACCTCGACCGTAAGCACCTGCCGGCCGTTGATCGCGCCGGTGAACAGGTCGGAATATTGCGGCGACCTGGTCGCAAACACCTTCTCGATGACCTCGAGATGACCGCGTGGCGGCAGGCTCGCGGTGTCCTCGGTCGCGGAGGAAAACAACAGCCGGCCCTTGCGATCGGAAATCAACACGAGGCCGCCCTTGCCGTACTGATCGACGAAGCCGAGCGCGATGCGGCGGAAATTCTGGAAGTCGTCATTGCGCAGCGAATTCGTCAGCGCAAGCACCTGCAGGCCGCCGGTCATCCGCTGCACCTCGGAGTCCAGCACGAGGCGCATGCTGCGCACGTTCTCCAGCACGCGGCGGGTCGCGTCGTTGCGGTCCTGCTTGTAATTGTAGACGGCAATACCGACCGCGAAGACGATCAGCGGCAACATCGTTCCCGTGACCAGAAGAGCGAGCCGGACCGGCAAAGTGAGCTTTGACAAACGCAGGCGTCCCGGTTCCAGCGCAGGCGAGCGCCGGATTTATGATTTTGGGAGACCATAGGGGCGGGATTTGCGCTGCGCCATAATTTTTTCGCAGCTGGACGAACCGTCTAGAGGCGATACCTTACAGCGCAGTTGGGATGCCTGCGCCTCAGCTCATGCTGACTGCGGTCAGTAGTAGACACATGGCGTAGACGGCCGCCAGGCTGAGCCCGGCGATCCGGGCCTCGCGATGCGATTTCATAACTTCAACTCCCAGAGAGGGCGGCCGCCTCCACGGCAGCCGCCCCAACACCTGGATCAATCAATTTCCTGAACGACGGTGCGCGAGCCGGGATCGACGAGCATCACGCGTTCGCCGGAGTAGACGTAGCGATATTTCGTGAGGGACGGGCCCCAGTCGGCCGGAACGGCCTCGAGCTCGACGTCGCTCGGCACCGCCGCACCGACAACGATCTTTTCCTTCGTCGTCACCGGACGGATACGGTGCTCGGTGACGTAGGATTTGATCTTGGTTCGGTACTGCGGCTCGATCTGAACGGCCGCCGCATGGCCGGTCCCGGTCGTCGTCACGACGGTGGATTGCGCGAAGGCACCGGTCGAAATCAGAGCCGCCGCGGCGGAAAGCAGGAACAACTTCTTCATCTCGTTCTCCTCGTTTGAAGATGCGCCGCAACAACCCCTCATCGCGGACGGCGTTCCCGGCCCCTGGAACTAATTGCCGGTTTTTCCCGTTTGTAGATGACCGGGCGAAACGGCTCGGGCTCTGGAGGAGGACTACAGATGAAGCTAAAAATTGCCACTGCAGCACTGATGGTTGCGGCAATATCCCTGCCGGCGTTCGCGGCCGACGAGTTCTACGTCGTGCAGGACGTCAAGACCAAGAAGTGCACGATCGTCGACAAGAAGCCGACGGACACGTCCATGACCGTCGTCAGCCCGTCAGGCACGATCTACAAGTCGCGCACCGAGGCTGAAAGCGGCATGAAGACCGTCAAGGTCTGCACGTCGAACTGAGGAGGATGACAAATGCCAGTTCTGATTCTGTGGGCCGTGCCGGCCGTGCTGGTGCTCGGCGGCGGCATCTATCTGATCGGCCATTTGCATTAAAGCGCACTGGAAGGCGAGCGGGTCTGTGCGTGCAGCGCACAGGTCCGCAAGCCATCTGTCTGCGGAGGAGGCCGCCCCTCAGCCTCCCAAGGCATCGGCTGGACGCAAGTTGCAGTGCAACAGTTCGCGAAAAGTGGTGGCCCTGCGACGAAGAGGACCTCCCGCGCACACGAAATGACTTCCGTCGCGCCGACGTTTTTCATACGCTTCCCACTCGCAAGCCGCATACCGGCTGCGCTCACGGCCCGGCGACAGGGCCGGAGCATCAAAAGGAGGGGAGACGATGAAGCGAAGATCATTTCTCGCTGGGATCGGCGCGACCACTGCGGCGGCTGCGATTGGCATGCCGTCGATCATCCGGGCGCAGTCGCCGATCACGCTGAACGGCGCGGTCCAGTTCAACGACGACCACGCCTTCAACCGGGCACTGCTCCGGTTCGAAGAGCTGGTGAAGAAGTATTACGGCAAGCCTGTCAACTTCACGCTGCACAGGAATTCCTCGCTCGGCCTCGAAAAGCAGTATTTCGAGTACATGTCGCAGGGCAAAGCCGTCGATTACGGCATCGTCTCGCCGGCTCACATGTCGACCTTCGCCAAGGCGGCCCCGTTCATCGATGCGCCCTTCGTGTTCAAGGGCATCGAACACATGAACAAGGTCGTCGAAGCCAATATCCTGGCGCCGATCGCCGACGAAGTCGCAGCCAAGGCCGAGGTCGTTCTGATCGGCTATTCCGGCGGTGGCATCCGCAACATTTTCGCGAACAAGCCGCTCAAGAACCTCGCCGACCTCAAGAGCCTCAAGGTGCGCGTACAAGGCGCGCCGATCTGGTCGAAGACCTTTGCCGCCGTGGGCATGAGCCCGACGGTGATCGCCTATAACGAGATCTACAACGCGATCCAGAACGGCGTGATATCGGCCGGCGAGAACGAGGCGGCAGGCGTCGAGGCAATGAAGTTCTACGAAGTGGCCCCGCATCTCAACCTGACCCAGCACGCCGTGTCGATCCGGCCGATCTGCTTCTCGGTGAAGACATTGAAGACCCTGCCGAAGGAGTTGCAGGACGCGATCATGAAGGCCGGCAAGGAGGCCGGCGACTACGGCCGGCAACTGGAGTCGAGCGAAGAGGTCGTCAAGCTCGACACGCTCGAGAAGGCCGGCAAGCTCAAGCGCGTTCCTTTCGAAGAGCGGGACGCCATGAAGAAGCTCGCCGATCCCGTGATGGCCACCTACGCCAAGGAAATCGGCGCGGAAGGCATTTTCGAGAAGATCAACGTCGTCTGAGAACTGTCGCCGCCCACGTGACAGGACGTCGGGGCAAGCCGGACGGCTTGCCCCATTGCGTGATCGTGATCCCCCGGAGTCGTAATGACCGAAATATCGATGCCACCGAACCCGTCGCCATGGCGCCGAGCAACGGCGGCCTATGCAAAACTGCTGGAAATTCTGCTCGCCGCCTCTGTCGGCATTCTGGTCATTCCGGTCACGTTGCAGATCATCTCGCGCTACACGCCATTGATTCCGTCCTACATCTGGACCGAGGAGATGGCGCGGTTCATGTTCATCTGGACAATCATGATCGGTGCCATGGTCGGCATCAGAGAGTCGCAGCATTTTGAAGTCGACGTCTGGCCTAACCTGTCACGCCGAAGCGAGGCCATGGTGCGGATTCTTGCGCGACTCGGCGTGCTGGCGCTGGCGCTGGTGTTCGTATCCGCCGGACTCGAGTTCACCCGCTTTGCCTGGAACAGAACGTCGGAGCTGGCCGATCTGCCGCTTTGGATGATCCACGTCGCCTGGCCGGTTGCCGGCGTGACCTGGATCGTGTTCGCCGGTGAACAGATTATCGACGAGATGCGGATTCTGGTTGGGGCAAATCAATGAGCGGCAATATACTTTCTGCCGGACAGGCCGCGATGGTCCTGTTCGGTACTTTCGTTGGCCTGCTCATCATACGCGTGCCGGTCGCCTTCGCGCTCGGCCTTGCCTGCGTGCCGATCCTGCTGATCGAGCCGCATCTGTCACTGATGACGCTCGCGCAGGAAACCTTCAACGCCTATAATTCATTCATCCTGCTGGCGGTGCCGTTCTTCCTGCTCACCGCCAATTTGATGAGCATCGGCGGCATCACCGACCGGCTGGTCGCGCTGTCCCGCTCGATGGTCGGGCACTGGCCGGGGTCGCTGGCGCAGATCAACGTCGTGCTGTCGGTGTTCTTTGCCGGCATCTCCGGCTCCTCCACCGCGGACGCGGCGAGCCAGTCCAAGATCTTCATCGATGCCCAGACCAAGGAGGGCTACGACCTCTCGTTCTCGATCGCCATCACCGCCGTCTCGGCCGTGCTCGCCGTCATCATCCCGCCCTCGATCCTGATGATCGTCTGGGGCGGGCTGATCTCGACCTCGATCGCCGCGATGTACCTGGCCGGCATCGTGCCGGGTCTGCTGATCGCGGGCGCACAGATGGCGACCGTGCATGTCTACGCGACGCGTCGCGGTTATCCGACCTATCCGAAAGCAAGCTGGGCCGAGATGCGCTGCGCCATCTGGCGGTCGATACCGGCGCTGATGACGCCGTTCATCATCGTCGGCGGCATTCTGCTCGGATGGTTCACGGCGACCGAATCCGCCTGCGTTGCGGTGCTTTATTCCGTGGCGCTGTCGACGTTCTTCTACCGTGAAACCGGCGCGCGCGAACTCTACAAGGCGTTGCTCGACACCGGGCGTCTGGCCGGGGTCGCGCTGTTCTGCGTGGGCACCGCAAGCGCGTTCGGCTGGCTGCTGGCCTACTACAAGATTCCGCAGGAACTGCTGGCCAACGTCTCGACCTGGGGCATGGGCGCGATCGGGGCGGGCTTCTTCATCGCGCTCTGCTTTCTGGTGGTGGGCTGCTTCCTCGACGCCATTCCGGCGATCATCATCGTCGGCACTGTGCTGGAGCCGCTCGCCAGGTCCGTAGACCTCCATCCCGTCCAGTTCGCGATCATTTCCATCATATCGCTCGCCTTCGGGCTGGTGACCCCACCCTATGGCTTATGTCTGATGATCGCCTGTTCGATCGCCGGCGTACGGCTGCGCTATGCCCTGAAGGACACGGTAATCATGCTGATTCCGATGCTGCTTGTGCTGGCGGCCGTCATCGTCTGGCCAAGCGTGTCGCTGTTCCTGCCGCGTCTGATCGTGCCGGAGATGTTGAAATGAGCGGGGGGGGTGATCCCGCGGCTCTGACGCCGCGGGATCAGTGCATTTGCCTAGAGATTGCTCTCGGTGATCGCGGCGTAGACCATGCTGCGCAGCTCGCGCCGAAGCGGGTAGGCGCTGGATGGCAGCACCTGCGTCATGAAGATGGTGACCAACTCCTCGGCCGGATCGATCCAGAACGACGTCGTGGCCGCGCCGCCCCAGTTGTATTCACCGGGGCTGCCGGCGACCAGTGTTTCGGCCGGGCGCATGGTCACGGCGAAGCCGAGGCCGAAGCCGATGCCGTTATAGGTCGCTTCGGAGAACAGCGAGCGCGACACCTCGGGGAGAGAGCGGCCGCCCGGAATGTGGTTGGTCGTCATCAGCGCCAGCGTCTTCGGCCCGATCAACCTGACGCCGCCGAGCTCGCCGCCGTTGAGAAGCGCACGGCAGAAGGTGAGATAGTCGGCCATCGTCGAGCACAGCCCGCCGCCTCCCGAGATCAAGGACGGCGGCGACAGGAACGAGCTCGTCGTGGGGTCGTCCTGCAATGTCAGTCCCTCGCGCCGCTGGCCGGCATGGAAGGTCATGCCGCCACCCGGGTCGGCCGAGTAACAGGCGGCGAAGCGGTGGGCCTTGGAAGCCGGAACGTGGAAATCAGTGTCGGACATGCCGAGTGGATCGAGGATGCGTTGCTTCAGGAACTGCTCGAAGGGGATGCCGGAGATCTTGCCAATGAGGTAGCCGAGCACGTCGGTCGAAACCGAGTAGTTCCAGGCCTCGCCCGGCGAGAACTCCAGCGGGATTTTTGCGAGGCTCTCGATCATGGTCTGCAGCGTGCCTGACTTCTCGACCTCGCCGATCTTTTCAGCGCGGTAGGCGGCATCGACGTTCGAGCGTTGCTGGAAGCCGTAAGTCAGCCCGGAGGTGTGGCGCAGGAGGTCGACGATCAGCATCGGCCGCGAGGGCGGACGGGTCAGGAAGGCCGGCGCGGTGCCGGCGACGAACACGCCGAGATCCTTCCATTCCGGAATGTACTTGGCGACCGGCTCATCGATCGCGACGAGGCCTTGCTCGACCAGCATCATGAAGGCGACGCTGGTGAGCGGCTTGGTCATGGAATAGATGCGATAGATCGTGTCGTCCTTGACGGGCAGCTTGCGCTCGACGTCGGCAAAACCCTGCACCGAGCTGTGGGCGATCTTGCCACGGCGATAGACCAGGAGATGCGTGCCCGGGAAGCGACCGGCATCGATGTACCGGCTCTTCAGATGCGCATCGACGCGGTCGAGCGCGGCCTTGGACATGCCGACGGATTCGGGCGAGGCGGGGGTGGGGGCGAGCATCAGTTCCTCCGGGCGTTTTGTCCGACGTTGATAGCCGAAATGGCGGTCTCATTCCAAGCCGGTCGCGCTTAACGCCGGCCGGCTGTTTGGTGTAGGCTTCACCTTGGAACGCCTCCAAGCAGCCCAAAAGATCCCCGACGGGCGAATGAAAAACGCAGGCAAACGCACCATGACCCAGTTCAACGAGACCGAACTCACCGAAGCCGTCGTCCGGAGTTTCGACAATACGCCAAACCCGCGCGCGAAATTCCTGCTCCAGGAATTGGTGAAATCGCTGCACGATTACGTGAGCAAGACCGGCCTCACCTTCGAGGAGTGGGAATACGCCGTCGATTTCCTGACCCGCACCGGCCAGAAATGCACGGACACCCGCCAGGAATTCATCCTCCTGTCCGACGTGCTCGGCGTTTCCATGCTGGTCGACGCGGTCAACCATCGCGAGCGCGAGGGCGCCACCCAGACCACCGTGCTCGGGCCGTTCTATGTCGGCGAGCACAAGGTGACGGCGCACGGCAC
Source organism: Bradyrhizobium sp. WSM4874 (assembly GCF_055811835.1). NCBI lineage: Bacteria > Pseudomonadati > Pseudomonadota > Alphaproteobacteria > Hyphomicrobiales > Nitrobacteraceae > Bradyrhizobium > Bradyrhizobium sp. WSM4874. Next base: position 80,604 of record NZ_JBVVPR010000007.1, on the reverse strand, counting down.
CGACATCTCACCGAACAATCAAACCGGCGAACGGATGTTCGTGCAGAGCCGTGTCACCGATCTCAAGGGCAAGCCGCTCGCGAATGTCCCCGTCGACGTCTGGCATGCCGACGATGACGGCTTCTACGACTCGCAGAAGCCGAACTATGACGAGGTCGGCGCCTCGGCACGGGCGCGCTTCATCACCGATAGCGATGGCCGCTTCTTCTTCCGCACCATCTTGCCTTGCAGCTATCCGATTCCGACCGACGGGCCGGTTGGCGAGATGATCGTGCAGACCAACCGCCATCCGATGCGCCCGGCGCATGTGCATTTCCTGGTCAATGCCAAGGGCTACGAGCCGCTGATCACCCACGTCTTCATGGACGGCGACAAATATCTGGATTCCGACGTGGTGTTCGGCGTCAAGGACGACCTCGTCGCCAAGGTCGAACCGCGCAGCGACCCGGAGATGCCCGACGGCACCAAGGCGAACGGGCAGTGGCACCTGATGACCTACGAATTCCACCTCAAGCCCGGCGGCGGCATGGCGCCGAAACCGCTCGGAGTGAAGGCGGCGGAGCCGGCCTGACAGATCGCGGACGGGTCAGCGCCCGATAAAGGCCGCCAGTTCGTCAGGTGCCCCCGTTGGAAAGGCTTCCTTCATGAAGTCGAGGAAGGCGGATACGCGCGCGCTTAGGAGCCGGCGTGAAGGATAGAGTGTCCACAACGCGATCTCCGGTCCCTCGATGTCGCCCCAAAGCACCAGCGTGCCGGCAGCGAGGTCGTGACTGACCAGTGACACCGGAAGGCGTGCGGCGCCGACGCCGGCCCGGACGGCGTCGCGGACCATGTTGAGCGATGACAGGCGCAGGACCGGATCAATCGCGATGCGCGATTTTCCGCCTGGCAGCGTCACGTCCCAGCTTGTCAGCTGGTCGCCCGCGCCGCGCATGACAGCCGGCACAGCGAGATTGTCCTTCGGTCTTTTCAGGTCGGGGCTCGCCACGACCACCAGCCGATCGCGCAGAAAGATTCGTCCGACCAGGCTGTCATCCGGATCGGGATTGACCCGGATCACCAGATCATACCCTTCCTCCACCATGTCGACGGAGCGATCTTCCGTCGTGACCTCAAGACGGATCTCCGGATATTTGAGCGCGAACCCCGCCGCGAGGTTTCCCATTGCAGTCTGCGAGAACAGCAAGGGCGCGCTGATCCGCAAGCGCCCCCGCGGCCTGTCCCCACCCGACGCGATCGCTGTTGCCGTCTCGTCGAGTTCGGTGAGCAAGGCCCCCGTCCGCTCATAAAGGGCGCGTCCTTCCTGCGTGAGTTTCAGGGTGCGCGCGCCCCGTTCGAACAGGCGCAGGTCGAGGGCCGCTTCGAGCTCGGCGACCCGCCGGGACAGGGTGGCTTTCGGCCGTCCGGCGGCCCGTGCGGCCCGTCCGAACCCGCCGTGCCGGGCGACGAGATTGAAGTCGGTGAGTGCGAGCAGGTCCATCGTTCCACCGGTGAGACAGTCCGTCCAAATATAGCGGCTATCGGTTCGTTTGTGGATCACTAATTTCCCGGATGTCTTCTGACCCAACCCGGAGTGATCCCTATGACCATCCTCGTTACCGGCGCAACCGGCACCATCGGCCGCCACGTCGTCGAACAGCTCGTCAAGCGCGGTGCCGATGTCCGCGCTCTCGCCCGCGATCCTGCCAAGGCAAACCTCCCGGCAGGCGTCACCGTCGTGCAGGGCGACCTGCTCGACGTCGACTCGATCCGTAGCGCATTCAAGGGTGTCTCGACCCTGTTCCTGCTCAACGCGGTGGTGCCGGATGAATTCACGCAGGCGCTGATCGCGCTCAACGTGGCCCGCGAGGCGGGCGTCGAGCGGGTCGTCTACCTTTCGGTGATCCACAGCGATCGCTACGTCAACGTCCCGCACTTTGCCGGCAAGTTCGGCGTCGAGCGGATGATCGAGCAGATGGGCTTCAACGCCACCATCCTGCGCCCGGCGTACTTCATGAACAACGATGTTACGATCAAGGACGTGGTGACCGGATACGGCATCTATCCGATGCCGATCGGGAGCAGGGGGCTCGCCATGATCGATGCGCGCGACATCGGTGAGATCGCGGCCGTCGAGCTCATCCGTCGTGAGCGCGCTGCAACACCGCTTCCGCTCACGCGCATCAATCTCGTCGGTCCTGATACGCTGACCGGCGCGAAAGCCGCCGCCGTCTGGTCGGAGGTGCTGGGCCGTACGATCGCCTATCCCGGTGACGATACCGCCGGCTTCGAGAAGAACCTCCGGCAGTTCATGCCGAGCTGGATGGCTTTCGACATGCGGCTGATGAGCGAGCGTTTCCTCACCGAGGGAATGATCCCCGAGGCCGGAGACGCCGAGCGGCTGACCGCGCTGCTGGGCCGCCCGCTGCGCTCCTATCGCGACTTCGTCTCCGAGATCGCGGCCTCTGCCTGACGGCACGGCACGTCCCCATCACGACAACGAGGAATGCTATCATGATCTCTTCAACCGCCACTTCTCCGGCGGATCCGGAAGGCGCAACGAAGATATTGGTGCTTGGAGCGACCGGTGCCACCGGTCGCCTGATCGTCAACCAGGCGGTGGCGCGAGGCTACGACGTCACCGTGCTGGTCCGGTCCGCCGGCAAGGCGAGTGACATCACGGGGGCGAAGCTCATCGTCGGAGACGCCCGCGATGAAAGAGCCCTGCGCGAAGCCCTCAAAGGCCGTGATGCCGTGGTCAGTGCGCTGGGTACGCCGGTAAGCCCGTTCCGCGAGGTGACGCTTCTCTCGACCGCGACGCGCGCGCTCGTGAGTGCGATGAAGGCCGAGCAGGTCTCGCGGCTGGTTTGCATCACGGGAATGGGCGCCGGCGACAGTGCCGGGCATGGCGGCTTTGTCGCCGACAATGTGATCTTTCCGCTTCTCCTGAAGAAGGTGTACGCCGACAAGAACCGGCAGGAAGCGATCGTCAGAGACAGCGGGCTGGACTGGGTCCTGGTTCGCCCCTCGATCCTGAACAACAAGCCCGGCCGCGGCTCGGTCCGGGCGCTGACAGATCTTTCGGGCTTCCATGGCGGCAGCATTGCGCGCGGAGACGTTGCGACATTCGTGCTCGATCAGGTGCGCGCCGATACCTGGCTGCATCAGTCTCCGCTCATCACGTGGTGACCCTTGCGTGGCCTTGATCAGCGCGCGTGCAACATCGCAAGCAGGACCACGACGACGCAGGCGAGCGCCGCCGTGGTCAATTTCCAGAACATCAGCGGGCTGCGCTCCAAAAGCGGCGTGATCCGCGTGTCGAGATAGGCCGGATTGGGCGTGCGAAGTTCGAACACGAATTCGGACAGATCCTCGTGCCGCTTGTAGGGATCCGGATGGAGCGCACGTCTGAGCGCGCCGTCGACCCAGGCAGGCACGTTGCTGTCGTCGTCGGCCGGGCGATATTTGAGCCGCCGCACGTCCGCCTTGCGCCGGATCCTGGCGATTTGGGTGCCATAGGGAAGCTTTCCCGTCAGCATCTGGTAGCAGATCACGGCGAGTGAAAACATGTCGGAGCGCGGCGTGCCGCCTTGCCCAAGAAAATATTCCGGCGCCGTGTACTGGACCGTTCCCAGAATTTCGTCGGCCTCGTCCTGCGGGGCGGCCTCCGCGACGCCTGCCACCTTGACCGATCCGAAGTCGATGATCTTCGCGGTGCCGGTCTTGTCGATCAGGATGTTGTCGGGCCTGAGGTCCTGATGCAGCATTTCCATGCGGTGGAAGGCGCGCAGGCCGGCGGCGATTTGCTCGACCAGTCCGCGGACGGTTTCGAGATCGGGGCGCGGATTGTCCGTCATCCACTGCCGCAAGGTCTGACCTTCGACGAATTCGGTCGCGACGTAGACGTAGCTGCGCCGTTTCGACTGCGACAACGGCTTCAGCACATGCGGGCTGTCGATCCGGCGCGCGATCCACTCTTCCATCAGGAAGCGCTTCAGGTAGGCGGCATTGTCGCGCAAATCGATCGACGGCAGCTTCAGCGCGACCGGCTCCTCGGTCACCGCGTCGACGGCAAGATAGATGTGACTGCGGCTGCTGGCGTGGATTTCGCGGACGATCCTGTAGCCGTCGAAGATGGCCCGCGGCTCCGGCAGCGGGGGAAGTGGCAGCTGGGAGGTCTGGTTGAAGATGCCGGCCGGCTCGCGCTGCGGCACCGCATCGATGCGGAGGATCTGGACCGTGATGTTGTCGTCGCTGCCGCGCCGGTAGGCTTCCTCGACGATCGCCTTCGCCGCCCCGTCGAGCTCGGCTGCATGCTCGCTGAGCGCGTTCGTGATGAAACGCGCGTCGACGAATTCATAGGCGCCGTCGGTCGCCAGCAGGAAAGTGTCGCCAGTCTCGATCTCGAAACTCTGGTAGTCGATCTCGAGCTGCGGATTGATGCCGAGCGCACGGCCAAGATAAGTCTGCTCCGAGGACACGATGATGCGGTGATCGTCGGTCAGCTGCTCGAGCGCCTTGCCCGCCACGCGGTAGACGCGACAGTCGCCGACGTGGAAGATGTGCGCGGTGGTCGCCTTGATGACCATGGCGCTCAGCGTGCAGACATAACCCTTGTCGCGGTCGTAGGCATATTGGCTCTTGCGCGTCTGCGCGTGCAGCCAGGAATTGGTCGCATCCAGCACGCGGCGGGCGGACGTCTTCACCGTCCAGGATTCCGACGTGCAGTAATAGTCCATCAGGAAGCTCTTGACCGCCGACTCGCTGGCGATCTGGCTCACCGTGCTGCTGGAGATGCCGTCGGCGAGGACCGCCGCAATGCCCTTCAGGCTGAGCATCGGCTCGTCCGGAACGAGGACGCCGTGAAAATCCTGGTTGATGGGCTTGCGACCCTTGTCGGAATGCTGGCCGACCGAGATCTGAAGTCCGCGGGTCATCGTCATCACCGGCAAAGGGGAGCCTCACCCTGATCGGGTGAGGCTCTCCTGTCGAGACGTATCAGGCCGCGACGCGGGGCGACGTGGCCTTGCCGGCCTGGCGCTTCGGCTTGGTCATGACATGCGTGGCGTAGAGGGTCATGCCGGTGAAGGCGAGGCCGCCGACGAGGTTGCCGAGCACGGTCGGGATCTCGTTCCAGATCAAATAGTCCATGATCGAGAACTTCGCGTGCAGCATCAGGCCGGAGGGGAACAGGAACATGTTCACGACGGAATGCTCGAACACCATGTAGAAGAACACCAGGATCGGCATCCACATCGCGATGACCTTGCCGGGGACCGAGGTCGAGATCATGGCGCCGACGACGCCGGTCGAGACCATCCAGTTGCAGAGCATTCCGCGCAGGAACAGCGTCGCCATGCCGGCGGCGCCATGCGCGGCGTAGCCCAGCGTTCGGCCTTCGCCGATATTGCCGATGGCTGCACCGACCTTGTCAGGATCCTGCGTGAAGCCGAAGGTCGTGACGAAGGCCATCATGAAGGCCACGGTGAAGGCGCCGGCGAAGTTGCCGACGAATACGAGGCCCCAGTTGCGCAGCACGCCGCCGAAGGTGACGCCGGGGCGCTTGTCGATCAGGGCGAGCGGGGAGAGCACGAACACGCCGGTCAGGAGGTCGAATCCCAGCAGATACAGCATGACAAAGCCGACCGGGAACAGCAGCGCGCCGACCAGCGGCTGCCCCGTATTCACGTTGATCGTGACGGCGAACCATGCCGCCAGCGCCAGGATAGCGCCGGCCATGTAGGCCCGGATGATGGTATCCCGGGTGGACATGAAGACTTTGGACTCGCCCGCATCCACCATCTTGGTGACGAATTCCGAAGGCGCGAGATACGACATCGATGGTTCCTTTTGCTTCGTAAGAGAGATCGAGACGCCCTGAGTGCGCCGCTGAAAGTTATTGGCCGCGCGGGCTGTGTGCCGCGCGTGGGGCCGGGAGAGACTTGGAAGCCTTGGGAATCGCGTCACGAGGATGGAGCCGCCGAGGGCCGCGAAGCAGATGAGCTTCCGGACTGCAGCCGCCACAGGCTGCAGTATTGCGGTCAAGCCGCAGTCGTCGTTGACGCGAACGCAAATGCAAGTCGCGTGCCGTCTGGTGGCCTCATAGAAACCGAACAATATCAACCTGATAGAGCTTTGGCCGACCCGGCTTTTGCGCGTGGTGCGGCCTTTTCCTTAAGCGGCTGCACAACTGTTGTGCGCCGCACAATTATTGGGCAAGCCGCAAATTTCGCGAGCGGAATAGGCCTGCGACAGACTGGCGCATCGCTACTAACGCACTGATGTTGGGTTGTTTTCTGCGCTGTGGCGCTTGGCATGAAGCTTGAATAGTTCCAGGTCGACGCCATTGAAGCCGTCCCGCGAGACTTCTCATCCGAATTGCCGACGCCACCAGACGGGGGTCCCCCCGTCGCGCGTTCGCATGCGCTGCTTCAGGCGTCGCCGGACGGACGGGCTGCTCGTGTGCACTGACGCAATCATTCTGCAACGACGCAAAGGACGATACCGCCTATGACCAAGCGCACCCGCCGGCCGTCGGATACTGGCCTCAGCCGCCGTCAATTGTTGAAGGCCGCCGGCTCGACCGCCGCACTCCTGGCCGCCGTAAAACTGAATTTCCCCGCCGGCGCCTTCGCGCAGGACGCAGGCCCCGAGGTCAAGGGCGCCAAGCTCGGCTTCATCGCGCTGAGCGATGCCGGTCCCTTGTTCGTCGCCAAGGACAAGGGCCTGTTCGCCAAATACGGCATGCCTGACACCGACGTGCAGAAGCAGGCCTCCTGGGGCACCACGCGCGACAATCTCGTGCTCGGCTCCGAAGGCAACGGCATCGACGGCGCGCATATCCTGACCCCGATGCCGTATCTGATCTCGGCCGGCAAGGTGACGCAGAACAACCAGCCGACGCCGATGTACATCCTGGCGCGGCTCAATCTCGACAGCCAGTGCATCTCCGTTGCCAGTGAATATGCCGACCTGAAGCTCGGTGTGGACGCGACGCCCTTCAAGGCGGCGCTGGAGAAGAAGAAGGCCTCGGGCAAGGCCGTGAAGGCCGCGATGACCTTCCCCGGCGGCACGCATGACCTCTGGATCCGCTATTGGCTTGCCGCCGGCGGCATCGATCCGGACAAGGACATCGAGACCATCGTGGTGCCGCCGGCGCAGATGGTGGCCAACATGAAGGTCGGCACGATGGACTGCTTCTGCGTCGGCGAGCCCTGGAACCTGCAGCTGATCCACCAGAACATCGGCTACACCGCGATCACGACCGGCGAGCTCTGGAACAAGCACCCGGAAAAATCCTTCGGCATGCGCGCCGCCTTCGTCGATAAATATCCGAAGGCCGCGAAGGCGCTGCTGATGGCGGTGATGGAAGCGCAGCAGTGGTCCGACAAGGCCGAGAACAAGGCCGAGCTTGCCGCCATCATGGGCAAGCGGCAGTGGATGAACTGCCCTGTCGAAGACGTGCTCGACCGCACCGCCGGCAAGTTCGACTACGGCCTTCCCGGCAAGGTGGTCGAGAATTCGCCGCACATCATGAAGTACTGGCGCGACTTCGCCTCTTATCCCTTCCAGAGCCACGACCTCTGGTTCCTCACCGAAGACATTCGCTGGGGCAAGTACGAGGCGAATTTCGACACCAAGGCGCTGATTGCCAAGGTCAACCGCGAAGACATGTGGCGCGACGCGGCCAAGACGCTCGGCATCGCAAGCGCGGAGATCCCGACCTCCACCTCGCGCGGCAAGGAGACGTTCTTCGACGGCAAGGTGTTCGATCCGGAAAATCCGGCTGCCTATCTGAAGTCGCTCGCGATCAAGCGCGTCGAAGTCTGATGGAGCTAGCGGCCGCCTCCGGGCGGCCGCATCGCCTTTTGCAGCGGAGAGATATTGCGATGAACATGCCCGCCACGAAGATCGAGGTTGAGACCGCGAAGCCCGCGAGCGCTGCCGCGCCGGTCGTCGCGATGACACCGAAGCGGCCGCCGCGTTCGGAGACTTACGCGCGGATGGCGCGGGAGACCGCCGTGCGCGTCATCCCGCCGCTGGTCGTGATCGCGCTCTTGCTTCTGGTGTGGGAGCTGGTCTGCCGTCGCGCCGGCTCGGCACTGCCGCCGCCGTCGAAGGTGTTCAAGGATACCAAGGAGCTGATCCTCGATCCGTTCTTCGATCATGGCGGCATCGACAAGGGGCTGTTCTGGCACCTCTCCGCCAGCCTCCAGCGCGTCGCCTTCGGCTATTCGCTCTCGGCGATTGCCGGCATCGCGCTCGGCGTGCTGGTCGGGCAATCGGTCTGGGCGATGCGCGGGCTCGATCCGCTATTCCAGGTGCTGCGCACGATCCCGCCGCTGGCCTGGCTGCCGCTGTCGCTCGCCGCGTTCCGCGACGGCCAGCCGTCGGCGATCTTCGTGATCTTCATTACCTCGATCTGGCCGATCATCATCAACACCGCGGTCGGCGTCCGCAACATCCCGCAGGACTACCGCAACGTCGCCGCGGTGGTGCAGCTCAACCCGCTCGAATTCTTCGCCAAGATCATGATCCCGGCGGCCGCGCCCTACATCTTCACGGGGCTTCGCATCGGCATCGGGCTGTCCTGGCTTGCGATCGTCGCCGCGGAAATGCTGATCGGCGGCGTCGGCATCGGCTTCTTCATCTGGGACGCCTGGAATTCCTCGCATATCAGCGAGATCATCCTGGCACTGTTTTATGTCGGCATCATCGGCTTCGTGCTCGACCGCCTGATCGCGGGCGCTGGCAAGATCGTCACCCGCGGCACCGCGCTGAACTGAAGGGGAAGCACATGACCGCTTATCTGAAGCTCGACCACATCGACAAGATCTTTACGCGCGGCGCGGCCTCCACGGAGGTGCTGAAGGATATCAATCTCACCATCGAGAAGGGCGAATACGTCTCGATCATCGGCCATTCCGGTTGCGGGAAGTCGACCCTGCTCAACATCATCGCAGGCCTGACCAACGCCACCACCGGCGGCGTGCTGCTGGAGAACCGCGAGGTGAACTCGCCGGGACCCGACCGCGCGGTGGTGTTTCAGAACCACAGTCTGCTGCCGTGGCTGACCGTGTACGAGAACGTCCGGCTCGGCGTCGACAAGGTCTTTGCCAAAACCAAGAAGCGCGCCGAACGCGACGCCTGGGTGATGCACAATCTCAACCTCGTGCAGATGGCCCATGCCAAGGACAAGCGGCCCTCGGAGATCTCCGGCGGCATGAAGCAGCGCGTCGGCATTGCCCGCGCGCTTGCCATGGAACCGAAAGTGTTGCTGCTCGACGAGCCTTTCGGCGCGCTCGACGCACTGACCCGCGCGCATTTGCAGGATTCGGTGATGGCGCTGCATCAGAAGCTCGGCAACACTATTTTGATGATCACCCATGACGTCGACGAGGCGGTGCTGTTGTCCGACCGCATCGTCATGATGACGAACGGCCCGAGCGCGCGCATCGGCGAGGTGCTGGAGGTGCCGCTGGCGCGTCCTCGCAAGCGGCTCGAGCTCGCGACCAACACCACTTATCTGAAGTGCCGGCAGCGCGTGCTCGAATTCCTCTACGAGCGTCATCGCTTCGTCGAAGCCGCGTAAACGCGTCACCGACAGGCGCTAACGCACGCCTAATTTTGAATCATCAAGCTCAATCCTTGTGCGGCGCACAGGGATTGAGCGAATCGCAAAATTTGCGTGCGAAATAGTCCTGCGAGAATTCGGAGCACTTCGAAAAAGCTTCTGAATTTCCTGCGTTTCCGGAATGCGCGCGGTTGGCACGGAAATTGAAACACCAATCGCGACGCCAACGACGACGTCCCTCAACATCATCAATCAGCATCGTAACTCGCCACCGGGGGTGAAGCCTCGGAGCGCGCCTCCGTGGCCGGAGGCTGAGCCTGCAACGACGCAGCGGTGAGCCTGGAAGGGATTCTGCAATGACCAAGAGTCGGACTTGGATTTCAGACTGGCGCCCCGAAGATGAGGCGTTCTGGAATGCGACTGGCAAGACTATCGCGCGACGCAACCTGATCTGGTCGATCGTGGCCGAACATATCGGCTTCTCGGTCTGGCTGATCTGGAGCATCGTCACCACCAAGCTGCCGCAGGCGGGCTTCCACTACACCACCGACCAGCTATTCCAGCTCGTCGCGGTGCCCGGGCTGATCGGCGCGTTGATGCGCTTTCCCTATACCTTCGCGGTGACGACCTTCGGCGGTCGCAACTGGACCATCTTCAGTGCGGCGATCCTGTTCATTCCGACGCTCTCGCTCGCCTATTTCGTCGGCCAGCCGGACACGCCGTTCTGGCTGATGCTGCTGATTGCCTCGACCGCCGGTCTCGGCGGTGGCAATTTTGCTTCCAGCATGACCAATATCTCGTTCTTCTTCCCCGACCGGATGAAGGGGTGGGCGCTCGGACTGAATGCGGCCGGCGGCAATATCGGCGTCTCCAGCGTGCAGCTGTTGACACCGATCCTGATGACGCTCGCCGTCATCAACCTGTTCCAGGCATCGCCCGTCGACGGCGTCTTCCTTCAGAATGCCGGCCTGATGTGGGTGCTGCCGATCGCGATCGCGGTCTTCGGCGCGGTGTTCTTCATGAACAACCTGACAACGGCCAAGTCGTCGATCAAGAACCAGCTCGCCGTGGTCAAGCGCAAACACACCTGGATCATGGCGTATCTCTATATCGGCACGTTCGGCTCGTTCATCGGCTACTCGGCTGCATTTCCGCTCTTGATCAAGACCCAGTTCCCGCAAGTCACCATTGCGATCGCGTTCCTGGGACCGCTGGTCGGTTCGCTGTCGCGGCCGCTCGGCGGCTGGCTTGCCGACAGGATCGGCGGCTCGGTCATCACGTTCTGGAATTTCATCGTGATGGCAGGCGCGACGATCGGCGTGCTCTATTTCGTCGGACACAAGGATTTCATCGGCTTCCTGTCGATGTTCCTGGTCCTGTTCGTGACGACGGGAATCGGCAACGGTTCGACCTACCGCATGATCCCCTCGATCTTCCGCGAGCAGAATTTGTTCAGGGTGCGCGGCAAGGGCGATGCGGAGCGCGCGGTCGCCTTGAAGACGGCGAGCATCGAGAGCGGTGCTGCGGTCGGCTTCATCGGCGCGGTCGGCGCTGTCGGCGGCTATCTGATCCCGACCGGGTTCGGCAAGTCGATCGCGCTGACCGGCGGGCCGCAGCTCGCGCTCGCGATCTATCTCGGCTTCTACGCCTCCTGCCTCGCGCTGACCTGGTGGTTCTATCTGCGTCGCAGCCCGCAGGGCGAAGGCGCGTCAAGCCTCGCCGGAGCAAGGGTGTAGAGCATGATCCGGAAAAGTGTGCAGCGGTTTTCCGGCAAGATCATGCTCAAAGGATAGAGACTTGGTACGAATCTCGCTTCTCCCCGTACGCGGGGAGAAGCATTGCCCGACAGTTTGACAATGAACCTGGTTCGCAATGGCGCGCACCAAGGCAAACCCAACAGGCAGGAGAACATCATGACGCCAGAACAGATCACCCTCGTCCAGCAGAGCTTTGCCAAGGTCGCGCCGATTTCCGCGCAGGCGGCGGTGCTGTTCTACGATCGCCTGTTCGAGGTGGCGCCATCCGTGCGCGCGATGTTTCCCGAGGACATGACCGAGCAGCGCAAGAAGCTGATGGGCATGCTCGCCGCCGTCGTCGGCGGTCTGTCGAACCTGGACTCGATTCTTCCGGCGGCCTCGGCGCTTGCAAAGCGTCACGTCGCCTACGGCGCCAAGGCCGAGCACTACCCCGTGGTCGGCGCGACCTTGCTGTGGACCCTAGAGAAGGGGCTCGGCGAGGCCTGGACGCCCGAACTCGCTACCGCCTGGACCGACGCCTATGGCGTGTTGTCCGGCTACATGATTTCCGAGGCCTACGGCGCACAGCCGCAGGCCGCCGAATAGGAGATGCGTTGTGAGTGAACCGCTGGTCATCGTGGGTAACGGTATGGCGGCCGCGCGTCTGGTCGACGAACTCGCCGAGACCTCGCTCGGCCGCTACGCCGTCGCTGTGATCGGCGAAGAGCCGCGGCTCGCTTACAATCGCGTTCTGCTCTCTTCGGTGCTGGCGGGCGAGACCGGCTCGCACGAGATCGAGCTCCGGCCTGCCGACTGGTGGCGCCATCGCGGCGTCACGGTGCGCTACGGCTATCGCGTCACCGAGATCGACACCGGCCGACGCGAGCTCAAGATCGAAGGCGAAGAGAGCATGGAATATTCCAAGCTCGTGCTCGCCGTCGGCTCGACGCCGCTGCGGCTCAACGTACCGGGCGCCGATCTCGTGGGCGTGCACACCTTCCGCGACACCCGAGACGTCGACCTGCTGCTGACGCTCGCGGCCGCCAGGAAGCGCGTCGTCGTGGTCGGCGGTGGTCTGCTTGGTCTCGAAGCGGCGTACGGCCTCGCCAAGGCCGGAGCGCCCGTGACGCTGCTGCACCTGATGGACCGGCTGATGGAGCGCCAGCTCGATGCGCCGGCCGCCGACCTGCTCAAGACATTGGTCGAGCGCAAGGGCATTCGCATCCTGCTCAATGCATCCACAGCCCGCATCCTCGGCGAGGACCATGTCGAAGCGGTCGAGCTTGCCGATGGCAGCCGCATCGAGGCCGATGCGGTGATCTTCGCCGCCGGCATCAGGCCCAACATCGCGCTCGCAAAGGACGCCGGCATCGCAGTCAACCGCGGCATCGTCGTCAACGACGAGATGCAGACGGCGTCACCCGATATCTACGCGCTCGGCGAATGCGCCGAGCATCGCGGCACCTGCTACGGCCTCGTCGAGCCTGCCTACGAACAGGCGCGCGTGCTGGCGCGGCATCTCTCCGGCCGTCCCGCGGCCTATCAGGGCAGCGTGGTCTCGACCAATCTGAAGGTGTCGGGAGTCAGCGTATTCTCCGCCGGCGACTTCATGGGCGGGGAGGGCAGCGAGAGCCTCGTGCTGTCAGACCGCAGGTGCGGCACCTACAAGAAACTCGTCATCGCCGAGGGCCGGCTCACAGGCGCCCTGCTGATTGGCGATACCGTCGATGCGCTCTGGTATCTCGAGCTGATCCGCAACCGCGAAAAGGTGGCGGCCATCCGCGCCGACATGATGTTCGGCCGCGCACTCGCGCGTCCCTCCAAAGCGGCTTGATAGAGGCGGCTTGATATGACGGCGATCGATCCCACGCTCCGCGCCACCAAGACGACCTGTCCGTATTGCGGCGTCGGCTGCGGCGTGCTGGCGACGCCAGACGGCAAGGGCGGCGCGGCGATCGCGGGCGATCCCGATCATCCAGCCAATTTCGGCCGGCTGTGCTCCAAGGGCTCGGCGCTGGGCGAGACCGTCGGGCTGGAAAGCCGGCTGCTCTATCCGATGATCCGCTGCAAGGGCGTGCTCGAACGAGTCGCCTGGAGCGATGCGCTCGATCACGTCGCCCACCGCATGCAGCACATCGTCGCGCGCGACGGCGCCGACGCGGTCGCATTCTATCTCTCCGGCCAGCTCCTGACCGAGGACTACTACGTCGCCAACAAGCTGATGAAGGGCTTTGTCGGGACGGCGAACGTCGACACCAATTCGCGGCTTTGCATGTCGTCCTCGGTCGCCGGTCACCGCCGCGCCTTCGGCGCCGACACCGTGCCCGGTTGCTACGAGGATCTCGACCAGGCCGATCTTCTGGTGTTCGTCGGCTCGAATGCCGCCTGGTGCCATCCCGTGCTGTTCCAGCGCATGTTGAAGAACCGTGGGGAGCGCGGCGCCCGCATGATCGTGATCGATCCGCGCCGCACCGACACCGCGACCGACGTCGATCTGTTCCTGGGCCTCAAGCCCGGCACCGACACGGCGCTGTTCTCCGGCCTGTTCGTTTACCTTGCCGACAATGGTGCTTTGGATCAGGACTACATCGCGCAAAACACGTCGGGCTTTGACGACGCGCTGGCGCGCGCACGCAGCATCGCCGGCGGCGTCACCGCGACCGCACTCGCCACGGGCCTTTCCGAGCAGGACGTTGCCACCTTCTTCAAGATGTTCCGTGACACGCCCCGCGTCGTCACGCTGTACTCGCAAGGTGTCAATCAGTCGGCGCAGGGCACCGACAAGGTCAATGCGATCCTGAACTGCCATCTCGCCACGGGCCGCATCGGCAAGCCCGGCGCCTCGCCGTTCTCGCTCACCGGCCAGCCCAACGCGATGGGCGGCCGCGAGGTCGGCGGCCTCGCCAACCAGCTCGCCGCACACATGAACTTCACGCCACCGGACATCGATCGCGTGCGGCGGTTCTGGAAGGCGCCGCGCATCGCCACCCATGAAGGGTTGAAGGCGGTGCAGCTGTTCGAAGCCATCAACCGCGGCGAGGTCAAGGCGCTGTGGGTGATGGGCACCAACCCCGCAGTGTCGCTGCCCGACGCGGATTTCGTGCGCGAGGCGCTGAAGAAGCTCGAGCTGTTCGTGGTCTCCGAGAACGTGCTCTCCAACGACACCGTCGATGCCGGTCCGCACGTGCTGCTGCCCGCGCTCGCCTGGGGTGAGAAGTCGGGCACCGTGACCAATTCCGAGCGCCGCATCTCGCGCCAGCGCTCGTTCCTGCCGGCGCCCGGCGAGGCGCGGCCGGACTGGTGGATCCTGAGCGAAACCGCAAAACGCCTCGGCTTCGGCGACAGTTTTGGCTACAAATCCGCCGCCGACATCTTCCGCGAGCACGCCGCGCTCTCGGCGTTCGAGAACGATGGTAGCCGCGACTTCGATATCGGCGCGCTGACCTCGCTCTCCGACGACGCCTTCGACGCCTTGAAGCCCGTGCAGTGGCCCGCGCGCGAAGGCGGGGCGCCCGGCGAGCGCTTCTTCGCGGCCGGCGGCTTCTTCACCAACGACGGCAAGGGCCGCTTCGTCGCGCCGGAAGTGCCGGCGCTGCGTGGCGAGACCGGACCGTCGCGGCCGCTGCGGCTCAATACCGGACGCATCCGCGACCAGTGGCACACCATGACGCGCACGGGCCTCAGCCAGCGGCTCGGCGCGCATCTGCCCGAGCCGTTCGTCGAGGTCCATCCCGATGACGCCAACAAATACAACATCGTCCATGACGGCTACGCCCGCATCACCACCGACCATGGCCAGTGCCTTCTGAAGGCCGTCGTCAGCGATCGGCAGCAGCGCGGCTCTCTGTTCGCGCCGATCCACTGGAGTGCGATGAACGCCTCGCACGGTCGCGTCGGGGCGCTGGTCGCACCGTTCACTGATCCGTTCTCGGGGCAGCCGGAGTCCAAGGCGACACCGGCGGCGATCGCGCCCTATGAATACGTCTTCCGCGGCTTTGCGCTGTCGCGCAAGCAGCTGGAGCTGCCGCCGAACCTGATGTGGACCCGCGTCACTGTTGCCGGCGGCTTCGGCTATCTCTTCGCCGACAATGCCGACCTGTCGCGCTGGCCGGCCTGGCTCAGCGGCGTTGCCGGCCAGGACGTCGCCGATTATCGCGACTTCGGCGGCGGCGTTTTTCGCGCGGCTTCGTTTGATGGCGATCGCATCGAGACCTGTCTGTTTGTCGGCCCCGCGCATGATGCCGGCGACTGGGAGGTGGTGAAGAGCCTGTTCGTGGCCGACCATGTCACCGACGAGCAGCGGCGCATGTTGTTGTCCGGCAAATCGAGCGAAGGCGCCGCCTCGACCGGGCCTGTCGTCTGCGCTTGCTTCGGCGTCGGCCGCGGCACCATCTGCGACACCATCGCCGCAGGCGCGCGCACAGCCGCCGAGATCGGCGCAAAGCTCAAGGCCGGCACCAATTGCGGCTCCTGCATCCCAGAGCTGAAGCGCCTGATCGCGACGACGGAGGTGGCTCCGGCAAAGCAGGCCAAGCGCGCGGGCGCGGCGGGGTAGGCGCGACTTTCTCGGTCGTCGCCGCATACTCCGCCGTCATCGCCCGGCTTGACCGGGCGATCCAGTACGCCGAGACGCCTGTGATCCAGCGGAGAGGCCACGGCGTACTGGATTCCCCGCTTGACACCTACGCTAAAGCTTCGGCGCCTCTGGACCTCAACCCCGGCGAAGCCTTGGCGTAGCCGGGTCGCGGGGAATGACAGCGAGGCCGGGGCGCTATGCCTCGGCCCAATCGACGCACGTCCCATTGTGCCCTATGGTGCCGCGCTCTCCCATCAACAACGACAAAAACAACAATGATGTACCTGGAAACGCCCCCGCGCCTGATCGAGACCAGGCTCTTCTCCGCCATGCCCGACAAATTCCGCCGCAAGGGCGAGCGCACCGATTGGGCCGATGCCAACCGGCCGGATGTGCCGACGGACTCCTTCATCGAGGGGCCGTCGTTTGACAGGGATGGCAATCTCTACATCGTCGACATTCCCTTCGGCCGCATCTTCCGCATCGCGCCTGATGGCGAGTGGTCGCTGGCGATTGAATATCAGGGCTGGCCGAACGGACTGGAGATCGCGGCCGACGGCCGTATCCTGGTCGCCGACTACAGGCACGGCATCATGGAGTTCGACGCCAAGGCAGGGCGCATGGCGCCGGTGCTGACGGCGCGCAATTCGGAATCATTCCGCGGCTGCAACGACCTGCATCTCGCTTCCAACGGCGACATCTATTTCACCGACCAGGGGCAGACCGGCCTGCATGACCCCAGCGGCCGCGTCTATCGCCTGACGCAAAGCGGCCGGCTCGATTGCCTTGTTAACACCGGTATCAGCCCGAATGGTCTGGTGCTCGATCCAACCGAGACCGTGCTGTTCGTCGCGATGACGCGCGACAACGCGGTGTGGCGGTTGCCGTTCATGAAGGACGGCAGCGTGTCGAAGGTCGGCCGCTTCTGCTCGCTGTTCGGCACCAGCGGCCCCGATGGCATGACCATGGATGCCAAGGGCCGGCTGTTCGTCGCTCACGCCTCGCTCGGCCACGTCTTCGTGTTCGCGCCCAACGGCGAATTGGTTGCGCGGGTCAAGTCGTGTGCAGGGCCGAATTGCACCAATGTCGCAATTGGAGGCGCGGACAAAGATCGGCTCTACATCACGGAGTCTGCAACCGGTAGCGTATTGGTCGCTGACATCGGCGTATTGAACTCTTGAGCTCGATGGCGGTTGCCTGAGCGAACGAGCGGTATCGGAGCATATATGAACACGAAACCTTTCGGCAAAACCGGCGACAGCCTCTCCGTCATCGGGCAGGGCACCTGGTATCTCGACCATGGCGACCGCAAGCGCGCGGTCACGGCGCTGCAGCGCGGGCTCGATCTCGGCATGACCCACATCGACACCGCCGAGATGTATGGCGATGCCGAGCTCGTCATCGCCGATGCGATCGCGGGCCGACGCGACGAGGTGTTCCTCGTGTCAAAGGTGCTGCCGAGCAATGCCTCGCGCCGCGGAACCATCACCGCCTGTGAGCGCTCGTTGAAGCGGCTGAAGACTGACCGACTCGATTGCTATCTGCTGCACTGGCGCGGCTCGTATCCGCTGGAGGACACCGTCGCCGCATTCGAGGAACTGGTGAAGGCCGGCAAGATCAAATCCTGGGGCGTCTCCAATTTCGATGCCGATGATCTCGACGAGATGCTCGACGCTGCCGGCGAAGGCCGCATCGCCTGCAATCAGGTGCTCTATCATCTGAAGGAACGCGCGATCGAGCACGCGGTGATCCCGTGGTGCGAACAGCATGGTGTCGCCGTGGTCGCCTATTCGCCGTTCGGCCACGACGATTTCCCCGCGAGCAACAGCAAGGGCGGCGCGGTGCTGGCGCGCATCGCTGAGGCGCGTCGCGCGACGCCGCGTCAGGTCGCGCTGAGCTTCCTCACCCGTGCGACTACGGTGTTCACGATCCCGAAGGCCTCGTCCGCGGAACATGCCGGCGAAAACGCCGCGGCCGGCGATGTCGTGCTGACGAAAGACGAGATTGCGGCGCTTGATGCGGCGTTTCCGCGCGGTCCGAAGCCGCGCGGCCTGCCCATGCTGTAGTGCACAAACGCCTATTATTAATGGAGTCTTGACGCGCGCGGACGTGAGCGCATATCGGCATCCTGTTTTCGGAAGTTGTGAAAGCGGCGCAATTATCGTTTTTTACGATCATTCCCGATTCGCATTTCTAGGTTCCAGCCGTGACCCCGCCGCCCGCCGCAGCCGCAAGGCTCGACAGTATTCCCATGTCCATGCCGGAAAAGAAGCCGCAGGCGCGCCGCGCGCCGGCGCGCGTCGATCATCCCTTCAAGGGCATCGCGCTGGTGCTGCTGTCGACGATCTTTCTCGGTTGCTCCGATGTCACCGCGAAATATCTCTCGTCGAGCCTGCCGTCGATCGAGATCACCTGGATTCGCTTCGTGACATTCGCGCTGATGTTCACGCCGGTGATGCTGCCGGGCTCGCCGCTTCATGCCATGCGCACCGAGCGCCTCGGCCTGCAGTTGATGCGCGGCGCGGCATTGCTCGGCTCTTCGCTGTTCTTCATCACCGGCCTGAGCTTCCTGCCGATCGCGGAAGCGTCTGCGACCGGCTTCGTCTCGCCGCTGTTCGTCACCGCGCTCTCGATCGTCTTCCTGAGCGAGAAGGTCGGTATGCGCCGCTGGATCGCGACCGCGATCGGCCTGACCGGCGTGCTGATCATCCTGCGCCCGGGCTCCAGCGCGTTTCACGCCGCCGCGTTCTTCCCGATCGTTTCGGCGTTCTGCTGGGCCGCGGCGCTGATTCTGACGCGCATGATGAGCGGGCGTGAAGCCGTCCTCACCACAATGGCCTATTCGGCGCTGACGGGCGTTGCGATCCTCTCTCTGATGGTACCGTTCGTCTGGGTCACGCCGACCTGGACCGCGATCGGGCTTGGCATCGTGATCGGCGTCGCCTCCACCGTCGGCCAGTGGATCATCGTGCTGGCCTATCGTTACGGCGATGCCTCGGTGCTGGCGCCGTTCTCCTACACGCAGTTGCTGTGGGTCAGCATTCTCGGCTTCTTCCTGTTCGGCGAAGTGCCTGATGTCTGGACCGTCACCGGTGCAGCCTTCATCGTCGCCAGCGGCCTCTACATCGCCCATCGCGAGCGCATCCGCCGCGCCCAGCTCCTGATCATGGAAGAGCGTTCCCCGAACCCCTGACGCAAGTTCGCGCGTCCCGCTTCGTGCTATCAACGCCTCCAACAACAAGGGAGGAGCCGGATGCGCGCTGCGATTTTCAGGAACGGTGAGATTGTCGTCGACCGTATGGCCGAGCCGAAGCCCGGTCCAGGCCAGGTGCTGGTCAAGACGCTCGCCTGCGGCATCTGCGGCTCGGACCTGCACGCGCGCCAGCACGCCCATCGCATGGTGGAGATGGCGCGGAAGACCGGCCGCAAGCCGATGGACCTCGCCCGCGACGTCGTGTTCGGCCATGAGTTCTGCTGTGAGGTCGTCGATTATGGCCCGGGCACTGTGCGCAAGCTCAAGCCGGGCACGCGCGTCTGCTCGCTGCCCGCCCTGGTGACGCCGCAGGGAATCGAGGGCATCGGCTATTCCAACGACAATATTGGCGGCTATGCCGAGGCGATGCTGCTGAGCGAAGCACTGCTGCTCGAAGTGCCCAACGGTCTTGCGCCGGAGCATGCCGCGCTCACCGAACCGCTCGCGGTCGGCGTTCACGCCGTCGCCAAGGCCAACATCCGTGGCGGCGAGGTGCCGCTCGTGATCGGCTGCGGCCCGGTCGGGCTGGCGGTGATTGCGGCGCTGAAGCTCAAGGGCCTGCATCCGATCGTCGCCGCCGACTATTCGCCGGCGCGGCGCGCGCTTGCGGCAAAACTCGGTGCCGATATCGTCGTGGATCCCAGGGTGTCGCAGCCCTATGCGACCTGGGCCGAGCATGCGCAAATGTCGGATGCGGAGAAGGCGGCGCGCCCGCCGTTGCAGGCGATGCTGCCCGCGCTGAAGCCCGCGATCATCTTCGAATGCGTCGGCGTGCCCGGTCTGTTGCAACAGGTGTTCGAAGGCGCGCCGCGCGATGCGAGGATCGTCGTGGTCGGCGTCTGCATGGAGACCGACAGGAGCGAGCCCATGCTCGGGATCATGAAGGAGCTCAATGTCCAGTATGTGCTCGGCTACACGCCGGACGAATTCGCGGCGTCACTGCGCCTGATCGCGGAAGGGCAGGTGGATGCGGCGGCGATGGTGACGGCGGAAGTCGGCATCGACGGCGTCGCAAAGGCTTTCGCCGATCTCGCCAATCCTGAGGCCCACACCAAGATCATCGTGCAGCCATGGCGATGATCCCTTACACCGGCAGCGCGATCGAGTACTTCACCTGGCTGAGCGCAAAGCTCGACTCGATCGAGGCGATGCCGTCGAGCCGGGTCAGCTTGGTCTTCAGGAAAGTCTCATAGGAGGCGAGGTCGGCCGCGACCACGCGCAAGAGATAGTCGCGGTTGCCGGTCATCAGATAGCATTCCAGCACCTCGTCCCATTTCGAGATCGCCCGTGCGAAGCGGTTGAGATCCTCCTCCTTCTGCCGCGCCAGCTTGATCGAGATGAAGACGCTGACATGCAGCCCCAGCGCCTTCTGGTCGACGGTCGCGATGTAGCGCGAGATGACGCCGCGTTCCTCCAAAAGCTTGACCCGGCGATGGCAGGGCGACACCGACAGCCCGACCTTATCGGCGAGTTCCTGCATGGTCAGCCGGCTGTCGTTCTGGAGGTAGCTGAGGATTTTGCGGTCGATGGCGTCGAGGTCGGGCATTGGGATGAACCTGTCGTTTTTGGCGAGTTGTTGGTAATCTATCCCGATACTGACCGGTATTGCGCGAATAATTGAGAAGTTTGGCGCTTCCCGCGGGGGTATCATCGGGCACCTGTTTTCCGGGAGCATTGCCATGCCCGTTGATACCGCCCGCCTCGACACATTGACCGCGCTCGCCCGTAAGGCGCTGTGGCTGTCGTCATGGACCATCCATCACGCCAATCACATCCGCTCGAATGCAGACGGCCTGAAGGTCGGAGGACATCAGGCCTCGTCGGCCTCGCTCGCCACCATCATGTCGGCGCTGTATTTCCACGTGCTGAAACCCGAAGATCGCGTCGCGGTGAAGCCGCATGCGAGCCCGGTGTTCCACGCCATCCAATATCTGTTCGGCCGGCAGAGCCGCGAGAAGCTGGAGAATTTTCGTGGCTTCAAGGGTGCGCAGTCCTACCCCTCGCGCACCAAGGACGTCGACGACGTCGATTTCTCCACCGGCTCGGTTGGCCTCGGCGTCGCGCAGACGCTGTTCGCCTCGCTGGTGCAGGACTACGTCAAGGCGCATGGCTGGATGAAGGATCGCCGCGTGGGGCGCATGATTGCGCTGGTCGGCGACGCCGAGATGGACGAGGGCAACATCTTCGAGGCGCTGGCGGAAGGCTGGAAGCACGGGCTGCGCAACACCTGGTGGGTGGTCGACTACAACAGGCAGTCGCTGGACGCCGTCGTCCGCGAGGGTCTGTGGGAAAAGTTCGAGACCGTGTTCCGCAATTTCGGCTGGGACGTGGTGATCGTGAAATACGGCCGGCTGATGCGCGAGGCCTTTGCGGAAGCTGGCGGCGAGGCGTTGAAGCGTTGGATCGACAATTGCCCGAACGCGCTCTACGCCGCGTTGTGTTTCCAGGGCGGCGCGGCGTTCCGCAAACATCTTCACGACGAAATCGGCGATCAGGGCCCCATCACCAAGCTGATCGACAAGCGCAGCGACGACGAATTGCTGGCGCTGATGTCGAACCTCGGCGGCCATGACATGGCGAGCATGCTGGACGCCTTCGAATCCATCGATCACGATCGCCCGGTCTGCTTCATCGCCTACACCATCAAGGGCGTCGGCCTGCCGTTCCAGGGCCACAAGGACAATCACGCCGGCCTGATGACGGTCGCGCAGATGGAGAAATATCGCGACAGCCAGAACATCCGGCCCGGACACGAATGGGACAGATGCGAGGGTCTCGCCCAAAGTGCCGCCGAGCTCGATGCCTTCCTCGCGGGCGTGCCGTTCAACCAGGACGGCCGCCGGCTCACCGCGCCTGTGATCGAGGTGCCGTCGCAGCTCGCCTTCAAGCCGGCGCCGCAGATGTCGACCCAGCAGGGTTTTGGGCTGGTGCTGAACGAGATCGCGCGCGGGGACAGCGAGCTCGCCAAGCGCATCGTGACGACATCGCCTGACGTCACCGTCTCGACCAATCTCGGTCCGTGGGTGAACCGGCGCGGCCTGTTTGCGCGCGGCGAGAAGGCGGACTTATTCCGCAGCGAGAAAATTCCGTCCACCTTCAACTGGGACTTCTCGCCCAAGGGCCAGCATCTCGAACTCGGCATCGCCGAGATGAACCTGTTCATCATGCTCTCGGCGCTGGGCCTGTCGCACCAGATCAATGGCGAGCGGTTGCTGCCGGTCGGCACGCTCTACGATCCCTTCATCGAGCGCGGTCTCGATGCGCTGAACTATGCCTGTTACCAGGATGCCCGGTTCATGGTGGCGGCAACGCCGTCGGGCATCACGCTGGCGCCCGAAGGCGGCGCGCATCAGTCGATCGCAACGCCTCTGATCGGCATGGCGCAGGACGGCCTCGCCTCGTTCGAGCCGGCCTTCGTCGACGAGCTCGCCGTGATCATGGGGTGGGGTTTCAACCACATGCAGCGCGATCCGGGCGAGGGCGGCTCGGTCTATTTGCGGCTCTCGACGCGCAGCATCGAGCAGGCGCAGCGGATCATGACGCCCGAGCTCGCACAGGGCATCACCGACGGCGCCTATTGGCTGCGCAAGCCGGGCCCTAACGCCGAAGCCGTCATCGCCTATACCGGCGCGGTCGCGCCGGAAGCGATCGAGGCGACTGGCTTCATCGGCGAGAGCCGGCGCGACATCGGCCTGCTCGCGATCACGTCCGCGGATCGTCTGCATGCGGGGTGGACCGCCGCACGGAAATTGCGCCGTGATCGGCGCGGCGTGCAGCATCTCAGCCACATCGAAAAACTGCTCGCGCCGCTGCCGCGCGACTGCGGCATCGTGACCGTGATCGACGGCCATCCGGCGGCGCTCGGCTGGCTCGGCAGCGTCCGCGGCCATCGCGTCGAGGCGCTCGGCGTCGAGCAGTTCGGGCAGACCGGCACTATCGCCGACCTCTACCGCCACCACGGCATCGACGCCAACGCCATCATCGATGCGGCCGAAAGCCTCACCACCGGCGCGCCGGTGCTGCATCGGAAGATGGCTGTTTAGTTCTCGGTCGTCGTCCTGGCCTAGTGCGCAATTGCGCACGGGGGGCCAGGACCCATACGCCGCGGCAGTTGTTGCAGGCGGCAGACGCCAGAGCAAACTAACTGGCCCTTGTGGTAATGGGTCCTGGCTTTCGCCAGGACGACGTCCATGGCCACCTTGCCTCGCTCCCGCCATCGGCTCATATAACCTCCGTCCGCCGCAACGCTGGCCCCGCATATGGCGGGTTCAATTGCCGGCGCTTTCGTGCAAGGATGCCTGCCGAAACGCCCCCCAAGCCCCCAAGAAGAGGTTCACTATGGTCAATCGCATGCAATTCTACATCGACGGCGCCTGGGTCGATCCCGCCGTCAAGAAGTCCACCGCCGTGGTCAATCCGGCGACGGAAGAGACGATGTACGAGGTTGCGCTGGGCTCCAAGGCCGACGTTGACAAAGCCGTTGCCGCCGCCAAGCGCGCGTTCGTGACGTTCTCCCAGACCAGCCGTGACGAGCGCGTCGCGCTGCTCACCAAAGTCATCGAGATCTACAAGGGCCGTCTCAAGGAGATCGGCGCTGCCGTCTCCGACGAAATGGGTGCGCCGCTGCCGATGGCGGAGAAGCTCCAGGCCGGCGCTGGTCTCGGCCACCTCATGACCACGCTCGACGTGCTCAAGAACTATCATTTCGAGGAACCGGTCGGCACCGCCATGGTGCTGCGCGAGCCGGTCGGCGTGGTCGGCATGATCACGCCCTGGAACTGGCCGCTCAACCAGATCGCCTGCAAGGTCGCGCCCGCGCTCGCCGCCGGCTGTACCATGATCCTGAAGCCGTCGGAGTTCACCCCGACCTCGGCGCTGATCTTCGCGGAAATCCTCCATGAAGCCGGCGTGCCGAAGGGCGTGTTCAACCTCGTCAACGGTCTCGGCCCCGAGGTCGGCGCTGCAATGAGCGAGCATCCCGACATCGACATGATCTCGTTCACCGGCTCGACCCGCGCCGGTATCGACGTGGCCAAGCGTGCGGCACCTACCGTGAAGCGCGTCAGCCAGGAGCTCGGTGGCAAGTCGCCGAACGTCATCCTCGAAGGCGCCGACCTCACGAAGGCGGTGACCGGTGGCGTGATGCACATGTTCAACAACTCCGGCCAGTCCTGCAACGCGCCCTCGCGCATGATCGTGCCGGCCTCGAAGATGAAGGAAGTCGCCGCGATCGCGAAGGCTGTCGCCGACAAGACCAAGGCGGGCGATCCGCGCGCCGAAGGCACCACCATCGGTCCCGTGGTCAACCGCGGCCAGTGGGACAAGATCCAGGGCCTGATCAAGAAGGGCATCGACGAGGGCGCAACGCTCGTGTCGGGCGGCCCGGGCCTGCCCGAGGGCGTCAACAAGGGCTTCTATGTCCGCCCGACCATCTTCGCCGATGTCACCCCCGACATGACGATTGCGCGTGAAGAGATCTTCGGACCGGTGCTGACCATCATCGGCGCCAAGGACGAAGCCGAGGCCGTGCACATCGCCAACGACACGCCCTATGGGCTTGCCGGCTATGTCACCGGTGCGTCCGTCGAGGACGCCAAGCGCGTCGGTCGTCAGATCCGCGCCGGCAACGTCAATCTGCAGGGCGTGCCCAACGACCGCTCTGCGCCGTTCGGCGGCTACAAGCAGTCCGGCAACGGCCGCGAGTGGGGCAAGTACGGCCTCGAGGACTTCCTCGAAGTGAAGGCGGTTGCGGGCTTCAACGCGGCGTAGGTTTTAGCGCCTTAGTAAACATGACGCCGGAGCGGGAAACCGCTCCGGCGTTTTTGTTCTATCTTTCGTCATTGCGAGGAGCGTACCGACGAAGCAATCCAGGCTGCCTCCGCGGAAAGATTCTGGATTGCTTCGCTTCGCTCGCAATGACGAGAGGCGTGACGGCGGCGAAACTATCCCCCCACCGCGCCTTGCGTGTTCACATACAGCGCGTAGATCGATTGGCTCGCGGCCATGAACAGGCGGTTGCGCTTGACGCCGCCGAAGCAGAGATTGGCGCAGCGCTCGGGCAGCGCGATGCGGCCGATCATGACGCCGTCGGGCGCGAACACCACGACCCCGTCGAGCTCGGGATCGCCCATGCCCCAGCCGCACCAGAGATTCCCGTCGATGTCGCAGCGCATGCCATCAGGCGTGCCCGGGCCTGCGTCGATGAAGACGCGCTTGTTCGAGATCGTGGTGCCGTCCGCCGAGACGTCATAGGCGAGGATCTTGCGGTTTGGCACGCCGCGTGATTCCACGACGTAGAGGATTTTCTCGTCCGGCGAGAAGCACAGCCCGTTCGGCCCGAGCACGCCTTCGGCGACGATGGTCGCCTTGCGGGTTGTGGGGTCGAGCCGGTAGACGTTCGGATCAATTTCCGGCTCGGCCTTGTAGCCCTCGTAGTTGCCTAACAGGCCGAAGGTCGGATCGGTGAACCAGATCGCGCCGTCGGACTTCACCACGACGTCGTTCGGCGAGTTGAGCTGCTTGCCGCCGAACGAGTCCATCAGCACGGTGATGTTGCCGTCATATTCGGTGCGGGTCACGCGTCGCCCGCCATGCTCGCAGGTGACGAGCCGGCCCTGGCGATCCCTGGTGTTGCCGTTGGCGAAATTGGAGGGCTTGCGGAACACGCTGACGGCGCCGGTCTCCTCCTCCCATTTGACAATGCGCTGGTTGGGGATGTCGCTGCACAGGAGATAGCGCCCGTCGCCGAACCACACCGGACCCTCGGCCCAGCGCAGGCCGGTCGTCAGCCGCTCCACCGCCGAGAGTTTCAGCCAGTATTTTTCGAAGCGGGGGTCGAGGGCGCGGATCGCTGGATCGGGGTAATAGGTCGCCGGCCGCCAGCCTTGCTGCGATCCTTGGTTCTGGGACGATGCATCGTTCATGTGCAATTCTCGTTGTTGCGTTCCCTCTGTCCAAGTCTGCTAGCATCAGATATCTACGGCCGCAAATCGGTCGCTACATACGAGGACAGACATGCCGCGCATTTTGATGACGGGAGCTTCGGGCGGGATTGGAACGCGTTTGCGACAACTGTTGCCGCCGATCTATCCGGACCTGCTGCTCAGCGACATCCGCCCGCCGGCCGATCTCGGCCCCAACGAGCAATTCAAGGCGGCGGACCTCTCTGACTTGGCGCAGTGCGAGGCGATCTGCGAGGGCGTCGACGGCATCATCCATTTCGGCGGCTATTCGGTCGAAGGGCCCTGGAACGACATCCTCCAGGCCAACATCATCGGCGGCTATAATCTGTTCGAGGCCGCGTACCGCAAGGGCGTCAAGCGCGTGGTGTTCGCCTCGTCGAACCATGCCGTCGGATTCTACCCGCGCCACCACAAGATCGGCACCGACGTGACCCCGCGCCCGGACGGTCGCTATGGCGTCAGCAAGGTGTTCGGCGAAGCGGTCGGCGCGCTCTATGCCGACAAGCATGGCCTGAAGGTGACTTGCCTTCGCATTGGCAATTTCGGGGACGTGCCGCTGGACCTTCGCCGGATCTCGATCTGGCTGAAGCCGGAAGATCTGGTGCAGCTCTGCCAGATCGGGCTCGAGCATCCCGACATTCATTTCGAGGTGTTCTACGGCGTGTCCCTGAACGAGCGCGCCTGGTGGGACAATCACCGCGCCTACGAGTTCGGCTACCGCCCGACGGGGCGCTCCGAGGACCACGTGGCGCATGCGATGGCGGAGCAGGCCAAGCTGAAGCCCGATCCGGTCGGCGATTACTATCAGGGCGGCGCGTTCTGCAGCAACGAGTTCGACGGCGACACAAGTCGCATCATCGATTGGACCAAGCGGTAAGGCGCATTCGCAAATGTAGGGGGCGTCGGGGTCGACGCCCTAGACCACGCGTTTGCCGGCCTGGGCCGCGATGGGCCGCTGCACGAAATACATCAGGATCAGGGAAATCACCGCCGTCGTCACGACGACGTATCCCAGCCGGTCGAAATGCCGGAGCGTACCGTCGGCCTCTTGCGCAATGAGCGCGGCGGCGAGCACGGAGCCGAGCCCGCCGGAGAGCTGTTGCAGCGACGCGCCGACCGCGCTGAAGGAGCCGCGTTGTGCCGGCTCGGGGATTGCGGAAATCAGCGCCTGTGACGGAATCATGCGGGAGAAAATGCCGACGAACATCAGGACATTGACCAGGATCGCGACCGTCAGGCTCACCTCGCCGAGATGGGTGTAGATCAGCACCATGACGATGGACATCGCGCTGCCGAAGACGAAGGTGGGGTATTTGCCGAAGGCATCGCTCGCGCGTCCCACCAATGGTCCGATGACAATGCTGAACAGGCCGGAGACGAGATAGATCGTCGGCAGATGCACGATATCGATGCCGAGATTATGCACGGTGTAGGCGCTGCCGAACGGCATCAGCATGTAGCCGCCGGTCGCCAGCAGGGTCGTTACCGAAAACGCCATCCAATAACGCGGCTGCGAGACCGTCGCGATCAGATGCCGGAACGGATTTCTATCCTGCTTCAGCCCGAGATGGCCGTTCACCGGCTTCATCAGGAACATCACGGCGGCCATCCCGATCACCGACAGGCCGACCAGTGCGCCGAACGCGACGTGCCAGTTCCACTGGTTGGCGAGGAAAAGACCCGCCGGGATGCCCAGCACCTGGCTCGCGGCGAAGGCGGTTTGCACGAAACCCATGACGCGGCCGCGCAATTGCAGCGTAAACAGATCGGTCACGATAGCGAGTACGACCGAGCCGATCACGCCGCCGAACAGGCCGGTCACGATCCGCCCCAGCAGCAACAGATGATAGTTGGGCGCGATCGCGCACAGCGCCGTGCCAAGGGTAAAGCCGGCATAGAAGAACAACAGCAGCCGCTTGCGATCGAACCGGTCAGCAAAGCCGGCCGCCAGGATGCCGGAAATGCCCGCGCTGAACGCATAGGCCGAGACCGCCACGCCGAACTGAGCGGCCGAAATATCGAGCGCCGGCATCATGATGGCGCCGAGCGGCGACATGATCATGAAGTCGATGATGATCGTGAATTGGACCAGCGCCAGCAGCGCAACGAGGATCGCCTGGTAGCGCGAGAAGCCGCGGGATAGCTCTTGCCGCTGGTCGATCGGCTCGGTCAGGATTTGTTCGGTCATGCCATTTCAGTCGGGGAGGGGTACGGGGAAGAACGTGCGATTCGCCGCTGGGCGCCGGTCCTATCTATTTCCGGCGGCGCGCTATTTCGATGGGTTGACAAAAGGTTTTGATGGCAATCTCGACGCGGTGCCTCGGTTCACTGAGAACGAGCGCATGCAAGGGCTGAGCTTTGGCTTGGCCGCCCTGCCCATTGATCTACGTCAACCATGCCTTCGGCATTTGGTTCTCGATCGGCGCGATCGCATCGGCAACCGGTGCCTCGATTACGGTTCGATTGCGGCAGCGCGAGTCAGGACAATGAAAATCAAATTGCCAGCCGTCGTACTGCTCGCGTTGATCATGTCGGGCCCGGCGCGAGCCGCGATGCTCAGCGACGCCGAGGCGATGTTTCTCGACCAGCTTGTCACCGCGTCCGCGGTGCTCGAACAACGATGCGTCGGCTACGAGGTCAATGGTGCCGGCAGTGTCCAGCTCGGCGCCCGACTTCTCGGCAGCACGGATGCCGCGATGGCGATGATCGACGCCTATGCTGCGGCCATCAAGGCCCGCGATGGCGAGACCTCCGATCCCGGCAAATTCCGCCTCGAGGTGTCCGACGCGGCCGTCAAAGCGTTCAGGCGTGTCCGGGCGGACCTGATCAGAGACCCGAAAGGCGCCTGCGCTGACTATGGCGATACCAGCGTGGAGCGCGGCCTGCTGAGACGATATTGAGCGCCCGTTTTGACCTGCCACGGGCGGATGGACAAAAGCGCTAGCGCTCAGCCTCACCCGCAATCCGCGCCAGATAGTCCATCTTGCTGAATCGCATATGGTCGACACAGAGCTGCGCCAGCGCCCAGCTGTCGCGGCCTTTCAACAGCTCGATCATCAACTCGTGCTGGCGCCGTGATTGCGCGAGGCCGTCTTGGTCGGCGAGGTTCTTGGCGCGCATTGGCAGCGTGAGGTTCATGTAGTCCTGGAGCGAGCGCACCAGATAGGGATTGCCGCAGGCCGAGAACAGCGCGAGGTGGAAGGCGTCGTTGGCTTCGTGAATGCCGCGCAGGTCCTGCAAATCCGCTCTCGCGCAATATTGCCGTTGCAACGCGGAGAGCTCGTCGATCAGGCCTTGCTGTGCGGGCAGGGGGATCATCAGCGCCGCCTGTCGCGTCAGCATCTCACGCACCTCGTAGATCTGCCGCACCTCTTCGGCCGAATAGAAACGCACGGTGGCGCCGACATTCTTCTCGCGGCGGACGATGCCGCGGCGCTCCGCATCCACCAGCGCCTGGCGTACGAAGTGCCGCGAGGTACCGTAAGCCGACATCAGCGCGTCCTCGGTCAGGCGCGCGCCGGGCGCGAGGCGGCCGAAGATGATGTCCTCCTCGAGCCGCGCGACGATGTCGTCCGGATCGTCGCGCCGGACCGTCATGGCGTCTGCGGTGTGAGTGTCGGACATGCCCTCGGCCTCCCGGCGCCTGGCCGGTACGTCCTGTGGAGCAGGGAAGGCTGGGATTGTCAATAATCTGGTCATTTACCAGTGCGGCGATCCGGAAAATGGCAGGTTTGGCGTCTGCCTTATTGACAATCAAGGGGTAGGATGTACGACAATGACCCGGTAATGGGAGTGGTGTGATGACGAGTGGGTTGCGCAAAGGGCTGACGAGCTACGGCGATGCCGGCTTCTCGCTATTCCTGCGCAAGGCGTTCATCAAGGCCATGGGCTATTCCGATGACGCGCTGGAGCGCCCGATCGTCGGCATCACCAATACCTACAGCGACTACAATCCTTGCCATGGCAACGTCCCGCAGATCATCGAGGCCGCCAAGCGCGGCGTGATGCTGTCGGGCGCGATGCCGTTCGTGTTCCCGACCATCTCGATCGCCGAAAGCTTTGCGCATCCGACCTCGATGTATCTGCGCAATCTGATGGCGATGGATACCGAGGAGATGATCCGCGCGCAGCCGATGGATTCGGTGATCGTGATCGGCGGCTGCGACAAGACGCTGCCGGCGCAGGTGATGGCCGCAATCAGCGCCGACCTGCCGACGGTGGTCATTCCCGTTGGCCCCATGGTGGTTGGTCATCACAAGGGCGAGGTGCTGGGCGCCTGCACCGATTGCCGCCGTCTCTGGGGCAAGTATCGCGCGGGCGAAATGGACGATGCCGAGATCGAGGCGGTCAACGGCCGACTCGCGCCGTCGGTCGGCACCTGCATGGTGATGGGCACGGCCTCGACCATGGCCTGCATGATCGAAGCCATGGGTCTGTCGCTACCGATGAGTGCGACCATTCCCGCGCCGCATGCGGAGCGCTTTCGGCTCGCCGAGGCGAGCGGCCGGGTGGCCGCCGAGATGGCCAAGACCAAGGGTCCGAAGCCGAGCGAATTGCTGACGCCTGCATCTTTCAAGAACGCGCAGGTCGTGCTCCAGGCGATCGGCGGCTCGACCAACGGGCTGATCCATTTGACCGCGATGGCACATCGCTCGCCGCACCGGCTCGATCTTGGGGTGTTCGACCAGATCGGCCGCGAGGTGCCGGTGCTGATCGATCTCAAGCCGTCCGGCGAGCATTACATGGAGCACTTCCATCACGCTGGCGGCGTGCCGAAGCTGCTGGCGCAGCTGGGCGATCTCGTCGATCTCGATGCGAAGACGATCACGGGCGAGAGCCTGCGCGATGTCGTCGCGAATGCGGAAGACGTGCCCGGCCAGGACGCGATCCGCCCGCGCGACAATCCGATCAAGAAGGAAGGCGGCCTCGCCGTCCTGCACGGTAACCTCGCTCCGCGCGGCGCGGTCATCAAGCAGTCGGCTGCAAGCCCAAAGCTGCTGCAACACACGGGCCGTGCGGTGGTGTTCGAATCCGTCGAGGACATGACGCTCCGGGTTGACGATCCCGATCTCGACGTCACCGCCGACGATGTGCTGGTGCTGCGCAATGCCGGGCCGAAGGGCGCGCCTGGCATGCCCGAGGCGGGCTATCTGCCGATCCCGAAGAAGCTCGCGCGCGCCGGCACCAAGGACATGGTGCGCATTTCCGACGCGCGCATGAGCGGCACCGCGTTCGGCACCATCGTTCTGCACATCACGCCGGAATCCGCCGTCGGCGGGCCGCTGGCGCTGGTGATGAACGGCGACATGATCCGGCTCGACGTCGCCAAGCGCAGCATCGAGCTTCTGGTGGATGCGGCCGAGCTGGAACGGCGCCATGCCTCATTGAAGCCGGCAGCCGCTCCCGACGAGGCGCGGCGCGGCTACGCCTGGCTCTTCAACGAGACCATCATGCAGGCCGACGAGGGCTGCGATTTCGATTTCATGCAGAGGACTGGGAAGCCGACTGAGCAGAAAACTAAGAGAGGGTGACGAGCCACCCGGAAGCGTAGCCCAGACCGCATAAGCGGCGGGCGTTAAAACAGGGGGAAACGATGATTGCACGATCCATGCTTGGGCTGGCGGCAACGGCCGCGATCCTGTTCGTCACGGGCGCATCGGCGCAGGAGGTGAAGCATTATCGCTTTGCCTACGACCAGCCGCGCAACACCGGCTATTCCATCGCGGGCGACCTCTTTGCCGAAAAGCTCAAGGAATTGAGCAAAGGCACCATGATCATCGATCAATATCCGGGCGCGCAGCTCGGACAGGAGCCGCAGGTACTCCAGCTCGTGAAAGCGGGCGACGTCGAATTTGCGATCATCTCCTCGGCGAACACCGCGACGATTTCGCCGCAAGCAGGCGTGATGTCGTTGCACTTCCTGTTCCGCGACGAGAACCACGTGGTCAAGGGTCTGGCCGATCCAAAGGTGTTCGAGGCGCTCAAGACCATGATCGACGAGACCACGCAGGGCCTGCATGTGATCGCGACCGGCTCGCAGGGCGTGCGCCACATGTACTCCAAGAAGGAGATCCACAATGTCGGCGACATCAAGGGCCTGAAGATCAGGGTGCAGGCGACCGCGACCGAGGACACCATGTTCCCGGCCTACGGCGCCCAGACCGTGCACATGCCGTTCGGCAGCGTCTACACGAGCTTGCAGACCGGCGTCGTCGACGTCGCCGAGAACAGCATCAACGTCTACCTCGTCAACAAGCACTACGAGGTCGCGCCGGTCCTGAACATCACCGAGCACGAGGCCAACAACGCGCTGGTGTTCATCTCCGACAAGCTCTGGCAGAGCCTGTCGGCCGAGCAGAAAGGTTGGGTGCAGGCGGCGGGGAACGAGGTCAGCTCCAAGGAGCCGCAGAAGGCCTTCGACCTCGAACGCACCGCGGCAGAGAAGTTGAAGAAGATGGGCGTGAAGATCGTCGACAACGTCGACAAGAAGACCTTCACGGCGGTCGCCGATCCCTATCTCGACAACCTCGCCAAGGAGCTCGGCCCGCACGCCGAGAAGATCAAGGATTTGATCCGCTCGATTAATTAGGCCCCCCGGGAATGTCCGTGCCTCCACGAGTCGTCCCGGCGAAGGCCGGGACCCATACGCCGCGGCGAAGCTTGGGGCAGGATAGCCGCCAGCTTGCTTTGACCACACGCAGCTGGGGGTATGGGTCCCGGCCTTCGCCGGGACGACATTAATGACCATCGCCGACAAACTGCTGGTGCAGCGCCAACGTCACCTCAAATGGCGCGGGCTTGACTGGCTCGAGCTTGCGCTGATGATCCTCTGCGGCGTGCTCTGCTTCGGCTTCTCGCTGTCGGTGACCGCCGACATCGTCACCCGCACCATCGGCCATCCCTGGTTGTGGCTCCAGGAAGTGACCTCGACGTTGTTCGTCTACGCCATCTTCGTCGGGACGGCGGCTGCGACCCGGCGCAACGACCATCTCTATCTCACCGCGATCTCCGAGGCGATGCACGGCACGCCGCGTCTGATCGTCGAGATCATCATCCGGATCGTGGTGCTCGGCGTCGCCTTCTGCCTGATCTGGTACGGCTATCAGAACTATCTTCGCGGCTTCGGCAGTTTTCGCCTGCCGTCGGGCACGCCGATCGCCTCGCTCTACGCGATCATTCCGCTGTCGGGCGTGCTGGTCGGTCTTTTCACCATCGAGCAGCTCGTCAACGGTCTGCGCAACGGCTTTGACCATCCCGAGCCGCTGGAGGAGGACGATGGGGCTCCTGTCATCAGCGACGTACAGATGAGGGCGCAGCCGTGAGTGCACCCATTGTTCTGGCCTTGATGACGGTCTGCTTCCTCTCTTTCGGCTATCTCGGCGTGCCCGTGCCGTTCTCGCTATTGGCCGGCGTCTTCATCGGCGCGCTGCTGTCGGACGTCTCGCTCGCCGCAATCATCCAGAAGGTGTTTGACGGCGTCGATTCCGAGGCACTGCTGGCGATCCCGTTCTTCCTGCTAGTCGGCGAGCTCATGAGCTCGGCCAATGTGGTGGTTCGAATAGCCAATCTCTCGGTGTCCCTCGTTGGCCACATCAGAGGTGGCCTGTCGCAGGTCGTAGTCGTCTTCAGCATGTTCTTCTCGGAAATGTCGGGTTCGACCACTGCCGATGTCGCGGTGATGAGCCGCGCGCTGGGCGGCCCGATGAAGCGCGAGGGCTACGAGCCCGCCTTCATCGCCGCCATCATCGCATCCGCCTCGACGATTGCGGCGCTGGTGCCGCCGAGCATCACCGCTGTGGTCTATGGCGCCGTCGGCAACGTCTCGATCGCCGGCCTGTTCATGGCAGGCGTCGTGCCGGGCCTGATGATCGGCTTCGGATTGATGATCTACTGCTATTTCTTCGGCCCGTCCGGCCTGCGCAAGCCGCGCGCCCCGCTGCGGCAGGTGGTGTTTGCGGCCGGCGATGCGGCGCTACCGCTGATGATTCCTGTGATCCTGTTAGGAGGCATTCTGACCGGCTGGTTCACGCCGACGGAAGCCGGTGTCGTGGCCGTGGTCTGGATCGTCGTCGTCGTGATTCCCGCGCTCAACCGCGGGCACATCAGCAAGATCCCATACGATTTCTGCCTCGCGGGCCTGATCTTCTCGCTGCCGTTGATCACGATCGGCGCCGCCAATGCGTTCGGCTGGATGCTCGCCTATTTGCGC
Source organism: Bradyrhizobium sp. WSM4874 (assembly GCF_055811835.1). Taxonomy (NCBI): domain Bacteria; kingdom Pseudomonadati; phylum Pseudomonadota; class Alphaproteobacteria; order Hyphomicrobiales; family Nitrobacteraceae; genus Bradyrhizobium; species Bradyrhizobium sp. WSM4874. The sequence goes on along the minus strand of NZ_JBVVPR010000007.1, from coordinate 46,315 downwards.
GGTGCGAGCTACATCGCCGAAGTCATCACGTCGCTCGCCGGCAACGATCCGCATCTGATCATGCTGTTGATGGTGCTGCTGTTCACGATCGTCGGCGATTTCATCGAGCCGGTGCCGACCATCATCATCTTCATGCCGCTGGTCAACACGCTGACGGAAGCCGGTGACATCAACGCCGTGCATATGGGCGTGGTGCTGATCGCAACGCTGGCCTTCGGCCTGATCACGCCGCCTTACGGGCTGGTGCTGCTGATGGCCTCGAAATTCGTCGGCGTCAGTTTCGCAAAGGCGCTACGCGCCGCGTTGCCGATCTATCTGGTGTTCCTCGGGACGATCGCGTTTGCGATCTACTTCCCGAGCGTGGTGCTGTGGCTGCCGCGGCAAGTGCTCCCCGAATCGGTCGGCTGCTTCAAGTCGCCCGCGGGCACGGGGTACATCTGTCCGCAGTAAGCCTGCTGGAGGGAACGCTACTTGCCCTTGCTGGTGAATTTCTTGACGGCGGTGCGAAACTCCTCCGTGTTCATCGCCATGATGATCTTGTGCTCCTCCGCGTCAAGCTGCTGCTTCACCGGCGTCGTGGCGGCCTGGTAGACCAGCGACTTGGTGCCGGCAATCGCGGCGATCGGGTTCTGCGCCAGCCGCTCGGCGAGAATTCGCGTTGCCGCCTTCAGCTCGGCGGCGGGAACGATCTTCGCAACCAAGCCCCATTCATGGGCCTGCTGCGCGGTGAAATTGTCCTCGGCCAGGAAAATCTGGAGCGCACGGCGGGAGCCGACCGTGTTGACGATGCCGACCGTGGATCCGCCATCCGGCGACACGCCGATCTTGGCATAGGCCGGTGTGAATTTGGCATCCTCCGCAGCGATGCAGAGATCGGTGACGAAGGCGAGACCCATGCCTGCGCCAGCCGCCGAGCCGTGTACGCTGGACAGCGAGATCTTCGGCATACGCCGGATGATCTCGATGAAGGCATGATAGTGCTTCAACAGCTCGCCGACGACAGGCGTCACCGTATTGGCCTCGGCCGCGGCACCGATCGTCTGCAGATCGCCGCCGGCTGAGAAGGCGCGGCCTTCGCCTTCGAGGACTACGACCCGGATGTCGTCGGCACCCTCGATGTATGCCGCGAGCTGTTCGAGCTTTTGTGCAATCGCCAGATTGATCGAGTTGAACGCGGCGGGGCGGTTCAGCGTGATGGTCGCGATCGGGCCGTCGATCCGCAGCAAAGCGGGATCGTCGGGCTGGGAGACGGGAGCGGTCATTGGAAAATCCCCGGCATGAGGTCGTTCGTGCGACTAAATCGCAGAAGGTGAGGGGTGACAATCCCCGCCAGCCGCCCTTGCGCAAGCCGGAACGATAGGCTCAAATGGGCCCGCCTTCGCCAAAGGGACGGACACGAGCGCCGGCTCCTCCTGGGCAAGCAAGCCAAAATCAGCGCGAGAGGAGACGACATGGGTGACGCTCGTGTCTTGCGGAAATGGGCTGTCCGATGACGGATGGTCCGGTGGTCATTATCGGTGCCGGCCATGGCGGCTACCAGGTCGCGGCTTCCCTGCGCCAGGCAGGATTTTCCGCTCCCATCTGCCTGATCAACGACGAGGCGCATCTGCCGTATCAGCGGCCGCCTTTGTCCAAGGCGTACATCAAGGGTTCCGCCGGGCCGGAGAGCCTGATGTTCCGGCCGGAGAAATTCTACCAGGACCAAGCCATCGAGCTGGTCGCGGGCCGCGCCGTGTCGATCGACCGCGCGGGGCGCAAGGTGCTGCTCGCCTCGGGAAGGACGCTGCCCTACGGCCACCTCGTGCTGGCGACCGGCGCGCGCAACCGGCTGCTCGATCTGCCCAATGCCAACCTGCCCGACGTGAAGTATTTGCGGATCCTCGACGAGAGCGAGGCGCTGCGAAAGATCATCCCGTCGAAGACGCGGGTGGTGGTGATCGGCGCCGGCTTCATCGGCCTCGAATTTGCGTCCACCGCGCGCATCAAGGGCCTCGAGGTGGACGTGCTCGAGCTCGCCCCGCGCGTGATGGCGCGCGCGGTGACGGCGGAGGTCTCGGAGTATTTTCAGGCGCGGCATCGCGAGGCCGGCATCCGCATTCACCTCGGCGTGCAGGCAACGTCCATCGAGACGGAAGGTGGCCAGGTCACCGGCGTCTCCCTGAGCGACGGAAGGCATCTGCCGGCCGATCTCGTCGTGGTCGGTGTCGGCGTGCTGCCGAACATCGAGCTCGCGGCGGAGGCGGGGCTGCCGGTCGCGGCCGGTATCATCGTCGACGAATATCTCTCGACGGCCGATCCTGATATCTCGGCGATTGGCGATTGCGCGCTGTTCAACAGCCCGCGCTTCGGCGGATCGCAGCGGCTGGAATCGGTGCAGAATGCCACCGATCACGCGCGCTGCCTCGCGGCGCGGCTGACCGGCGACCGCAAGGCCTATGACAGCCATCCCTGGTTCTGGAGCGACCAGGGCGAGGATAAGCTCCAGATCGCGGGCCTCACCACCGGCTACGACCGCGTCGTGCTGCGCGGCGATCCGGCCAAGAAGGCGTTCTCGGCGTTCTGCTACAAGGGCGACAGTCTGCTTGGCATCGAATCGATCAACCGCGCCGGCGACCACATGTTCGGCCGCCGCCTGTTCGGCCTGGATCGCTCGATCACGCCGGAGCAGGCCGCCGACGAAAGTTTTGACCTGAAGGGCGCGCTGGCGTGATCAGTTCGCATTGACGACGGCGATCACTTCCCCGGCCGTCGGCATCGACGGTCCCGCGCCCATGCGCTGCACGGAGATCGAGGCGGCGGCATTGGCGAAGGCGAGTGCGGCGCGCAAGTCGACGCCTTCGGCAAGTTGCGCCGCGAGCGCTCCCACAAAACAATCGCCTGCGCCTGTGGTGTCGATCGCCTTCACCACGCGGCCTTGCACCGCAATCTCCTCGCGTCCGGCGAGCGCCAGCACGCCGCGCTTGCCGAGGGTCACACAGATGGTCTGGTCCTCGCGCGCCTGAAGTTTTCGCGCGACGTCGAGGATCCGCGCAGCCTCGTCGCTGTCGGACAACTCCACGCCGGCGAGGAGGCCCAGCTCGGTCTCGTTCAGCACGAGGATGTCGACCAGCGCGAGCAATTCGCTCGACATGGTTTGCGCCGGGGCCGGATTGAGCAGCGTCGTGGCTCCCGCGTCGCGAGCCCGCCGGAAGAACGCGGCGATCGTCGGCCGCGGGATCTCGAATTGGCTGACCGCGACATCGCCCTTCGCCAGCGGAACGGCCGCGATATCGTCGATGCCGACCAGCGCATTGCTGCCGGGAATGACGACGATGGTGTTGTCGGCCTCCGCCACCGTGATGATGGCCGTGCCGGTGTGCGCCTCGGCCGTCTCGCGGATGGAGCCGAGATCGATGCCTTGCGCGCCGAGGAACGTCCTCAGCTCACCGCCGAACGAATCCTTGCCGAGCCGGCCGATCAGCGTGGTCCTTGCGCCAAGTCGCGACGCCGCCACCGCCTGGTTGGCGCCCTTGCCGCCCGGGAAATACAGCACCTGCTTGCCGGCAACGGTCTCGCCGATCTTCGGATGGCGATCGGCTGTCGCCACCACATCCATGTTGATGCTGCCGGCGACGAAGACGCGCCCCATGAGAGACCTCGGCGAACGCTAGACCCTGACCTCGAACTCGTGCCTGACCTTGGCGATGTCGACAAGCGTCGGCAGGCCGGCTTCGTTGCCAAGACGCTGGATCTTGAAGGTCGAGGCCGCGCGGGCAAAATCGAAATGCTCACGCCAGCTTTTGCCGGGATGAGCAAGATAGGAATAGACATAAGCGCCGTGGAAGACGTCGCCGGCGCCGTTGGTGTCGATCACCCGCTCGCGCGGAATCGGCATCGCGGGCATCACCTGCACCGTTCCGGTCTCGTCGTACCAGAGCAGGCCCTTCTCGCCCATGGTGATGCCGCCGATCTTGCAGCCGCGGCTCTTGAGGTAATCCAGCATCTTCTCCGGCGTCAGATCCATCTGCTCGCACAGGCGCTCGGCAACGATGGCGACGTCGATGAATTCCAATAGCTCATGCGTGTTGGTGCGAAGGCCGCCACCGTCGAGCGAGGTCAGGATGCCGGCCTCGCGGCAGACTTTCGCGTAGTGGATCGCGGCATCGGGTTGATGGCCGTCGACATGCAGCGCGCGACAGCCGCCGAGATTGAGCATCGGGAACGGATGGATGTGGTCGTCGTCGCGGCAGCGGACGATGGCGCGCTTGCCGTCCTTCGGCATGATGAAGGACAGCGAGGACTGGTTGACCTTCCGTCCATGCAGCGAGATCGCGTATTTCGCGCACATGTCCATGAACATGCGGCCGAGCCAGTCATTGGCCGCGGTGGCGATGAGATCGGGCACGATGCCGAGCTTGGCGCAGCAGAACGCCGCGGTCACCGCATTGCCGCCAAAGGAAACCGCGTAGTCGGAGGCCACGTGCTTCTCGTCGCCGGTCGGCATGTGGTCGGTGATGAAGACGACGTCGATATAGGTCTGTCCGATGAAGAGAGCCTGCATTGCTTGTCCGTGATGCGCTTTGTGGTCCCGGCCGGCGCGCTTACTGTAACACCGGTTCCGCCGAGGGACCGCTGAAATTATTCGCAAAACCGCCGCTCGAAGCGCTTGAGGTCGGCATGCGGCCGGAATACGACCATCACCGGGCAATGCCAAGTCCGGACAAACGCCGTCTCTCGGTCCACGGTTCCGGGCCATCAACAGGGGGAAACATGATCACCGGCCTCGATCACGTCGTCGCACTGGTCAGGGATATCGGTGCGGCCAGGGCGGCCTATCAGACGCTGCTCGGGCGCGCGCCGGCCTGGCAGAACTCGGGCGAGGGCGCCGACCGGGTGCTGTTCACTCTTGCGAACATGACGATCGAATTGATGGCGCCGAACGGCTTCAGCGTGACCGCCGACCGCATGCGCGCGCTGCTCGGCGACCAGGAAGGCGTGCTCGCCAGCCTGTGCTTTCGTGTCGCGGACATGAGCAGGATGCACCGGCGGCTGGAGCGGGTGGCGCTCAAGCCGGATCCGGTTGCCGAGGTCGAAAGCAGCGACGCGGAGAGTGGCGCGGTCCTGCACTGGAAGCGGACGCGCGCCGCCACGGAGCTCACGCGCGGCGTGCGCATGTTCTTCCTCGAACTCGCTGATGAGCGTCCGCTCTCGCCGGCGACCGATATCGGGCCGATCGATGCACTCGACCACGTCGTGATCACCACCGAGGATTCCGATCGCGCCGCCGCGCTCTATGGTGCGCGGCTCGGGCTCGATCTGGCGCTCGACCGCTCGCACCAGGATTGGGGCCAGCTGATGTTCTTCCGCTGCGGCGATCTCGTCGTTGAGGTGGTGCGCCGCCCCGTCGCGGGCGGCGATTCCCTGCATGACCGCCTCTGGGGCCTGAGCTGGCGGGTGACCGACATCGACGCCACGCGCGCGCGTCTGATCGCCGCCGGCCTTGACGTCAGTGAGGTCCGCAACGGCCGCAAGCCGGGCACGCGGATCATGACTGTCAGGACCGGCACCTGCGGCATCCAGACGGTCCTGCTGGAGCGCTCGCCGAAGCCGGTGGATTGAAGTTCAGTCTCTCCCCTCGTCATTGCGAGGAGCTCTTGCGACGAAGCAATCCAGACTGTCTCCATGGTGGCAGTCTGGATTGCTTCGCGGAGCCTGTCATCGGACCGCGCTCTGCGCGGACCCGTTGGCTCGCAATGACGAAACTATGCGGCGGGCCGCCCGCGTGTTACACGGCATCCTGAGACCACCCAGCGAGCAACCGGTTTGGCGAAGGCAAAGCGAACTTTGAAATGGCAGCGCGATCCCGAGGGGATGCGGCTGCGCATTCTCGAAGCCGCCAAGCAGGAATTCTCGGCGCACGGGCTTGCCGGTGCGCGCGTCGACCGGATTGCGGCCAATGCCGGCGCCAACAAGCGGATGCTCTATTATCACGTCGGCAACAAGGATGAGCTCTATCTCGCGGTGCTCGAAGGCGCCTATGACAAGATCCGTAGCGAGGAGCGCGGGCTCGATCTCGAGCACCTCGACCCGCCCGAAGCGATCAGGCGCCTGATCGAGTTCACCTGGAATTACTTCCTGCGCAATCCCGAATTCCTGTCGCTGCTCCAGACCGAGAACCTCGCGCGAGCAAAACACCTGAAGAAATCGACCAAGGTAAAGTCGATGCACTCGCCCTTCGTCGAGATGATTGGCACCGTGGTGCGGCGCGGCGTGTCCGGCGGCGACTTCAAGGTCGCGGTCGATCCTGTCCAGCTCTACATCTCGATCGCGGGACTGTGCTTCTTCTATCTCTCGAACTCGGCAACGCTCAGCGTGATCTTCGGGCGCGATTTGCTGGCCAAGGACGCCAAGGACGAGCGGCTGGACCACATGGTCGGCCTCGTGCTGGCAGCGCTGACGGGGCGCTCCGCAGCGTTGCTAGATGCGACGAAGGCGCCGAAGTCGCGCGCCGTGGTGGCGCAGACGGCGTAGTCCATCGTCGTCCCGGCGAAGGCCGGGACCCATACCGCGTTATCTATCGATAGTGCGCGGTGCCAGTCCCGCCAACCAGCGTTCGCCAATTTCGCCCTGCGGGTATGGGTCCCGGCCTTCGCCGGGACGACACGACTTTTTGCGGAACCCCCGCACAAAACGTCGCAGGAAAACCGCTGGACAGTATTTACCCAACGGGTTAATTTCTCGCCCAACGAACAAGACGACCGGGAGTGAGACGTGGCTGAGCTGAAGCCGCAGAGTGCGGTGTCCAAGATGCTGAACGCGGCCTGGATCCGGCCGTTTTTGTTCCTGGTGTTCATCGTCGTGGCCTGGGATCTCGCGATCCGGCTGTTCAAGATTCCCGCCTACCAGATCCCGTCGCCGGGCGATGTCATTGCGGTGCTGCGTACCGATTGGCCGGAACTGCTGCGCCAGTCCTGGCCGACGACCTATGCGACCGTCTGCGGCTTCGCGCTCTCGGCGCTTTTTGGTATCCCCATCGCGATGCTGATCGCGGGCTCCAAGACAGTAGAGAGCTACGTCTATCCGCTGCTGGTGTTCTCGCAATCCGTGCCGAAGATTGCGATCGCGCCGCTGTTCGTGGTGTGGTTCGGCTTCGGCATCATTCCCAAGGTGATCTCGGCGTTTCTGCTCGGCTTCTTTCCGGTGGTGGTCTCCGCGGTGCAGGGCTTCAAGTCGGTCGATCCAGATATGGTCGATCTCGCCCGCGCCATGCAGGGCAGCCGCTTCCAGGTGTTTTGTGCGGTGAACCTGCCGCATGCGCTACCGGCGATCTTCTCCGGCCTCAAAGTGTCGGTGACGCTCGCCGTGGTCGGCGCCGTCGTCGGCGAGTTCGTCGGCTCCAATTCCGGCATCGGTTATGTGATGCAACGCTCGATCGGAACCTTCGACCTGCCGACAATGTTCGCGGCGCTCGTGATCCTCGCGCTGCTCGGCGTCATCCTGTTCTGGATTGTGGACCGGATCGAGAAGCTGGTCATTCCCTGGCATGTCAGCCAGCGCGAGGACGTGATTTTCGCCTCTTAACAACAACCAAAGCAACGAACGGCCGCCAAACGGCCGACGCAACAACGGCAAGGGAGAGTGACGATGAAGCGGTGGATAGGAGCTGTCTCGGCAGCGTTGATGGTGTTTGCGGCCATGCCGGCGCAAGCGGCCGACAAGGTCGTGCTGATGCTGAATTGGTACGTCTATGGCGAGCACGCGCCGTTCTATTACGGCAAGGTCAAGGGCATTTACGCGGCCGAAGGCATCGACCTCGAGATCCAGGAAGGCCGCGGCTCTGCGGCGACCACGCAGGCCGTCGCGGCCAAGACCGCCGATTTCGGCTATGTCGACGTGCCCACCATGATGCGCGCCGCGATCAAGGGCGCGCCGGTGGTTGCGACCGGCGTGCTGCTCCAGACCAGCCCGATGTCCGCCATGGGTTTCGCCGACAAGAACATCAGGAAGCCCGAGGACATCAAGGGCAAGACGGTGGCGATCACGCCGGCCGATTCCATGACCCAGATCTGGCCCCTGTTCCTGAAGAAGACCGGCCTGAAGGAAAGCGACTTTCAGACCGTTGCCGGTGATGGCCAGACCAAGCTCAACGCCGTCATCAATGGCCAGGCCGATCTCTTGCTCGGCTACGTCATGGACCAGTCGATGAAGATCAAGGACGCCACCGGCAAGGACGTCTACCCGATCAAGTTCGCCGACTACGGCATCAACATGGTCTCCTCCGGCATCATCGCCAACACTGATTATGTGAAAGCCAATGCCGACCTCGTCCGCCGCTTCATGTCGGCGACCACCAAGGCGGTCGAGGCCGCCGAGAAGGAGCCGAAGGCCGCGGCGCAATCGATCCTCGATGCCAACCCCAAAGGCGGCAAGATCGATACGCTGACTCAGGGTTTTGAGCTGACCATTCCGCTCTACCGCACCGCGGAGACCAAGACCAAGCGGCCGTTCCAGGTCACCGACCAGAACATGACGGACTCCGTCAATCTGATGGTCGAGTATGGCGGGCTCGATGCCAAGGCCAAGGAGAACCCGAAGGCATTCTATACCAATGACTATCTGCCGAAGAGCGGTTCGTGAAAGCAGCACATAATGCCGTCATTCCGGGATGGTCCGAAGGACCAGACCCGGAATCTCGAGATTCCGGGCTCGCCCTTCGAGCGCCCCGGAATGACGGTTCGTATCGTCGAGCGGACTTGATTCAATGAAAGCAGCAGAAGCGATACCTCCCGGCCAAGCTGCCGCGCATCTGAGACTGGTGAGCGACCGGGCTGCCGGCGATGCGTCGGGCATCAAGCTATCAGGCGTGTCGAAGACCTACCGGACGCGCGACGGCGATGTGCCTTCGTTGCGGCCGCTCGACTTCCACATCAACGACGGCGAGTTCTTCGTCGTGGTCGGCCCATCCGGCTGCGGCAAGTCCACGCTGCTCAAGCTGATCTCGGGATTGCTGCCGCCGACGACGGGCGAGATCCTGGTCGAGGGCGAGAAGGTGACGGCGCCGCACGGCAATGTCGGCATCGTGTTCCAGAACGCGCTGCTGCTGCCATGGCGCAACATCCTGTCCAACGTGATGCTGCCGATCGACATGAAGCGGCTGCCGCGCCAGACATATCTCGACCGTGCCAAGGCGCTGTTGAAGATGGTCGGGCTCGAAGGATTCGAGAAGAAGCTGCCCTGGCAGCTCTCCGGCGGCATGCAGCAGCGCGCCTCGATCTGCCGCGCCCTGGTGCATGATCCCAGGATCATGCTCATGGACGAGCCGTTCGGCGCGCTCGATGCGCTGACGCGCGAGCGCATGAATGTCGAGCTGATGCGGATCCAGCGCGAAACCCGGAAGACGGTTCTGCTGATCACGCATTCGATCCCCGAGGCCGTGTTCCTCGCCGATCGCGTGCTGGTCATGACCGAGCGACCCGGCGCGGTCGCCGCGATCTACGACGTGCCGCTGCCGCGTCCCCGTTCGCTCGACGTGATGGCCGATCCTGTTTTCACCGAGCTGGTGCAGCGCATCCGCAAGCATTTCTTTTCCCAAGGGGCGCTGGATTAGGGACGATGGGATCAGCTCTGAATTCCGGAGCGTCATGGCCGGGCTTGTCCCGGCCATCCACGCCTTGCCCCGCGCGAGAGAGAACGTGGATGCCCGGGACAAACCCGGGCATGACGACCGTCCTAGGACCATGCCGGTGCGCCTGAAGTTGCGAGACATCACCTTCTTCGAACGACCCGTGCATTTCGCGCGGCCGTTCCGCTTCGGCGCGATCACGATCAACGCGACGCCGCAGCTCTATGTGCGGGTCGAGATCGAGGTCGAGGGCAGGGGAAGCGCGGTCGGTGCGAGCGCCGAACTGCTGGTGCCGAAATGGTTCGACAAGCGGCCGGAGCTGTCGCCGGCACAGACCGTCGATGATTTGCGCCGCTCGCTGGAGATCGCGCGGGGGCTTTATCTCGCGCGGACCGGGTTCCTGACCGCGTTCGATCTGCATGCCTCGTGCATCGGTGCCCAGGTCGCAACTTGTGCGAAAAAGAACATTCCGGCGCTTGCCGCGGCTTACGGCCCTGCGGAAATCGACAAGGCGATCCTCGACGCGCTGCTCCGCGCCGCCGAGACCAATTTTTTCGACGGCATGGCCGGCAACATTGCCGGCATGGATGCGCGGCTTTCGCCCGACCTGAAGGAAACCGATCTCACGATTTTTCTATCCGGCCGGAAGCCGCTGTCGCGGGTTGCCATCAGGCATACCGTCGGCCTCGACGATACCGTCGAAGGCGAGGGCGGAGTTGCCGATGCCCGCGAGAACTCCGGTGCAAGATATTTCAAGCTGAAGCTGTCGGGTGATCCCGTCGCCGATGCAGCGCGACTGGCCCGCATTGGCAAGGAGCTCGATGCGCTGGAGCATGACTATAAGGTAACGCTTGATGCCAACGAGCAATATGCCGATCTCGCGGCGTTGCAGGAACTGATCGACCGGCTCGACCACGATACCGCGCTGCGATCGATTTCATCCAGGCTGCTCTATGTCGAGCAGCCGATGCCGCGCGATGTCACGAGACAGTCGCCGCTCGGCTCGCTCGCTGCGCGCGGCTTTATCATCGACGAAGCCGACGATTCCTACGACGCGTTTCCTGCGGCACGGGCGCTTGGCTATCACGGCATCTCCTCGAAATCCTGCAAAGGGCTTTACAAATCCATCGTCAACGCGACGCGCGCGGCGAAATGGAGCGCGGGCGGCGAAAGATTCTTCGTGACCGGCGAGGACCTGACCTGCCAGGCGGGGCTTGCCGTGCAGCAGGATCTCGCGCTTGGCGCCTTTCTCGGCATTACCCACGCGGAGCGCAACGGCCATCACTATGTCGATGGCTTTGGCGATACGCCAGCCGCGGAAGCCCGGGCTTTCGCCGCCGCGCATCCCGATCTCTACGCGGATGCCGGGCAGGGCATCCGCCTCTCCATTCACCACGGCGATCTCCTCACGGGATCGTTCAATGCAACGGGCTTTGCGACGTCGGTCCATCCGGACTGGTCGGCGCTGCGCTCGCTCGAACAGCCTAAATCACTTCAGGAGCAATCGGCATGACCACCCAACGCCTCGGCCTCATCATGAACGGCGTTACGGGCCGCATGGGCCTCAACCAGCATCTGATCCGCTCGATCGTCGCGATCCGGGAGCAGGGCGGCGTCCGCTTGAAGAACGGCGACCGCGTGATGCCCGATCCGATCCTGGTCGGCCGCAGTGCCGAGAAGGTGGAGGGGCTCGCCAAGCGCTACAACATCACGCGCTGGACCACCGATCTCGATGCCACGCTCGCCGACAAGAACGACACCATGTTCTTCGACGCCGCGACCACGCAGGCGCGCCCCGGGCTGCTGACCCAGGCCATCAATGCCGGCAAGCACGTCTATTGCGAGAAGCCGATCGCGACCAATTTCGAGGAGGCGCTCGAGGTCGTCAAGCTCGCTAACGCCAAGGGCGTCAAGCACGGCACGGTGCAGGACAAGCTGTTCCTGCCCGGCCTGAAGAAGATCGCCTTCCTGCGCGACTCCGGCTTCTTCGGCCGGATCCTCTCGGTGCGCGGCGAGTTCGGCTATTGGGTGTTCGAAGGCGGCTGGCAGGAGGCGCAGCGGCCGTCATGGAATTACCGCGACGAGGACGGCGGCGGCATCATCCTCGACATGGTTTGCCACTGGCGCTACGTGCTCGACAATCTCTTTGGCGAAGTCGAGAGCGTGAGCTGCATCGGCAACACCGACATTCCCGAGCGTTTCGACGAGCAGGGCAAGAAGTACAAGGCGACGGCCGACGACTCCGCCTATGCCACGTTCCAGCTCAAGGGCGGCGCCATCGCTCACATCAACATGTCCTGGGTGACGCGCGTTTATCGCGACGATCTCGTCACCTTCCAGGTCGACGGCACGCTCGGCTCGGCCGTCGCCGGCCTCTCCGACTGCATGATCCAGGCGCGGCAGGCGACGCCCCGGCCGGTGTGGAATCCCGACGAGAAGCGGCTGCACGATTTCTACGGCGACTGGCAGAAGCTGCCTGACAACGTCAGCTACGACAACGGCTTCAAAGAGCAGTGGGAGATGTTCATCCGGCACGTCTACGAGGATGCGCCCTACAAGTTCACGCTGCTCGAAGGCGTCAAGGGCGTGCAGCTCGCCGAATGCGCGCTGAAGAGCTGGAAGGAGCGGCGCTGGATCGACGTCGCCCCGATCAAGGTCTGAGGTCTATTGGATAAGTGTCGATGTTATTGAGCCGTCATTGCGAGCGAAGCGAAGCAATCCAGAATGCCTCCGCGGCGAGAGTCTGGATTGCTTCGTCGCTTCGCTCCTCGCAATGACGGGGAGAGGTCTGAAATCATGAACAAGCCCGTCCAGCCCAAGCCCGTCCCATCAACGTCGTCGTTGTCGCTCAAATTGCCGAAGGCCGATCGCTCGATCGAGACCTACCGGCTTGCTGCATCGCGCACCTTTCCTGCGAAGCTCGAGGGCCCGCTGAACCGCATCGCGTTCTCGGCCGTTCACACCGTGACCGATCCCTTCGCCGACAACGACCCGTGGCTGTCCGCTGCCGTCGACTGGGACAAGACCATCGCCTTCCGCGAGCACGTCTGGGACCTTGGGCTTGGCGTTGCGGAAGCCATGGACACCGCGCAACGCGGCATGGGGCTGGATTGGCCGACCTCGCTGGAGCTGATCACGCGCTCGGTCGCCGCCGCCAAGCGACGCAACGCGCTGGTGTTTTCCGGAGCGGGCACGGACCATCTCGCGGTCGAGGACGCCAGGAATCTCGACGACGTGATCCGCGCCTATGAGGAACAGATATCGGCGGTCGAGAAGGTCGGCGGCCGGGTCATTTTGATGGCGTCGCGCGCGCTGGCGAAGCTGGGCCGTAACGCCGACGATTACGCAAAGGTCTACGACCGCGTGCTGTCGCAAGTTCGCGAGCCCGTGATCATCCATTGGCTCGGCGACATGTTCGATCCGGCGCTGACGGGATATTGGGGCACCAACGATCTCGACAAGGCAATGGATATTGCGGTCGCCATCATCAACGGCAACGCCGCCAAGGTGGACGGTGTCAAGGTTTCGCTGCTCGACAAGCAGCGCGAGATCGACATGCGCCGTCGTCTCGACAAGCGCATCAAGATGTACACCGGCGACGATTTTAATTATGCGGAGCTGATTGCCGGCGACGAACAGGGCTTTTCGCACGCGCTGCTCGGGATCTTCGATGCGATCGCGCCGGCGGCGTCCTACGCCTTATCGCAGCTGGCAGCGGGTGACGAAGCTGGCTTCCACGACGTACTGGGGCCGACGGTGCCGCTGTCGCGGCACATCTTCAAGGCGCCCACGCGGTTCTATAAGACAGGCGTTGTGTTCATGGCCTATCTCAACGGCCACCAGGACCATTTCACCATGGTCGGCGGGCAGGAGAGCACGCGCTCGATGCTGCATCTGGCCGAGCTGTTCCGGCTGGCCGACAAGGCCGGGCTGCTCGCCAATCCGGAGCTGGCGACGCGGCGGATGAAGGCGGTGCTCTCAACGCACGGAATCGAATCCTGATGCGTGATTTCTCGTCCGATCATCGCTGGCTGTCGCTCAACACGGCAACGATCCGCAAGAAGGGTGACCTCGTCGAAATCATCGACGCCTGTGCCAGGCATGGCATCCGTGCCATCGACCCATGGCGCGACCAGGTCGCAGCCGTCGGCCTCGATCGTGCCGCGCGCGCGGTGCGCGATGCCGGTCTCGACCTGTCGGGCTATTGCCGCGGTGGCATGTTCACCTCCGATACGTCGCGTCGCGGCGAGGTGCGCGACGACAACCGGCGCTGTGTCGACGAAGCCAAGGCGCTTGGCGCGCCCTGCATTGTGCTCGTCGTCGGTGGCCTGCCGCAATATTCGCGGCCGGGCAGCGAGGCGTCAAAGGACATCGCGGGCGCGCGGACGCAGGTCGAGGAAGCGCTCGCTGATATGCTCGATTATGCCAAACAGGCCAGGCTGCCGCTGGCGATCGAGCCGCTGCATCCGGCCTATGCGGCGGACCGTGCTTGCGTCAACACCACGAAGCAGGCACTCGACATCTGCGACCGGCTCGATCCTGATCGCAGCGGCATGCTCGGCGTCGCACTCGACGTCTATCACATCTGGTGGGATCCGGAGCTGATGGGGCAGATCGCGCGCGCCGGCCAGGATCGCCTGCTCGCCTTCCATGTCTGCGACTGGCTGGTGCCGACCAGGGACATTCTCAACGACCGCGGCATGATGGGCGATGGCGTGATCGATATCAAATCGGTGCGCGCAGCGGTCGAGGCGCAGGGCTTTGCCGGCTATTCGGAGATCGAAATCTTCTCCAACGACTGGTGGAGCAAACCGATGGATGAGGTGCTGCAAACCTGCATCGCGCGGCACAAGACGGTGGTTTAGGCGTTCCGGAATTTGTTGCGCCCAGCGGCGCCGATGGCCTGAGATGTCAAATGGTTGCGCGGGATCACCGGCGCATCGCGCGCCGGTAACCCTCTACTGTGCATGGGGTTGTTTTCGCGTTTTTTTGTTTGAGGCCTCAGCCGATCGCGCAAGGCACGCTCAAAAAGCCGCGGAAGCGCACCCGTCCCCCCCTGACCGGCTGTCCGCTCACGGCGTAGTTCGGGAAGCGCGCCAAAAAGCGTGAGACCGCGATGGCTCCTTCCAGTCGGGCCAGCGCCATGCCGGCGCATTGATGCGCGCCCGTGGCGAAGGCGAGATGCCGGTTCGGCGTGCGCGCGATGTCGAATCTCTCCGGGTCCGGAAACTGCGCGGGATCGCGGTTGGCAGCGCCGATGCACAGCGTGATCGACGTGCCGGCATCGAGCGTGACGCCGCCGAGTTCGACCCGCTCCGTGGTCATGCGGTTGCCGAGCTGGTTCGAGCTCTCGTAGCGCAGCATCTCTTCGACCGCAGTCTTGATCAGCTCGGGGTTGTCGATCAGCCGCCGCTTCTGATCCGGGTTCCGGTCGAGCGCCACGAGGCCGTTGCCGATCAGGTTGGTGGTGGTCTCGTGGCCGGCATTGAGCAGGAAGATGCAGTTGTGCAGCAACTCCTTCTCGGTCAGCCGCTCGCCGTTGCCTTCTCCCTGGATCAGCCGTGTCAGCACGTCGCGCTCGGGGTTGCCGGGCTTCGCTCGTCGGCGTGCGACCAGCGTTTCGAGATAGGCGAGAAAATCCGTCACGGCCCTGTTGCCGCGGGCGGCGACTTCAGGCGACACCACCGGTTCGAGGGCGCCCAGAATCGCCAGCGACCAGTCGCGCAGCGGCGCGCGCTCGTCATGGGGCACGTCGAGCAGATTGCCGATCACCTCGATGGGGATCGAGGCGGCGAAATCCTCGATCAGCTCGCAATCACCTTTGGCGGCGATGGCGTCGAGCAGGCCGTCGACCAGCTTGACGATATCAGGCTCCATCCCCGCGATCGCGCGCGGCGACAGCGCGCCCATGATCAGGCGCCGCACGCGCGTATGGGCCGGCGGGTCGTTGAAGACGAGGCTCGTGGTGTGGTGCTCGTAGAGCGGGGTGTCGCCGTATTTCGGCGCGAACTCGCGCTTCTTGTCCGAGCTGAACGATTTTGTGTTCTTGTAGGTCGTGACGAGATTGTCATAGCGGGTCAGGAACACGGTGCCGTTGCGCAGGCGCTTGACCGGCTCGTTCTCCCGCAGTGCACGATAGGTCGGGTAGGGATCGTCGTAGAATTCCGGCGTCAGCTTCTCCAGATCGAAACTGGCCGCCAGTTCGTTCGCACTTGCGTTCATGCCGCCATACTCGCCGGTTGAGTCCGATATGCTGTATTCGCTCTTTTGAGAGGCTCGGTTCACCGTCTACAGTCGAGCCGCGATTTGCAAGCCGACCGGACAGGAAAATGCACGCCCGCGCTGACGCTGCCGAAACGGCCGCCGAGTCCAGCACTCATTGGCCCGACGATATTTTCGCGACCTTGCAACGCTTCGACGTCCGGCAGGTGCCCTACGTGCCCGACGCCGGTCATTCGAGGCTGATCGAGCGCGTGCTGGCCTCGTCGACGATGCGTGGCATTTCGCTGACGACGGAGGAGGAGGGCGTGGCGCTGCTGGCGGGCGCCTGGACCGGCGGACAGCGCGGTGTGCTGTTGATGCAGTCGAGCGGGGTCGGCAATTGCATCAACATGCTGTCGCTGATCCCGATCCTGCGCTTTCCCTTCCTCACGCTGGTGACCATGCGTGGCGAGTGGGGCGAGTTCAATCCATGGCAGGTGCCGATGGGATCGACCACCCAAGGCGTGTTCGAGCTCTCGGGTGTCAAGGTGCTGCGGGCGTCTAACGCAGCCGAGGTGCCGGCCGTGCTCGAGGCGGCGGCCGCGCAGGCCTATAACGCGCTCACGCCCACCGCCGTCCTGCTATCGCAGCGCCTGATCGGCGCCAAGGTTTTCACCAAATGAGCAAGGCCAATCTCCTCGATCGCCGTCAGGTGGTGACCACGCTTCTCGCGGACCGCAAGGATGTGGTTGCGATCGGCGGCCTCGGCGCCTCCACTAACGATATGTGCGCGGCCGGCGACCATGCCCGGAATTTCTATCTCTGGGGCGGCATGGGCGGGGCGGCGATGATCGGCCTCGGGCTTGCCCTGGCGCAGCCGAAATTGCCGGTGCTGGTCATCACCGGCGACGGCGAGATGCTGATGGGCCTGGGCAGCCTTGCCACCATCGGCCTCCAGAAGCCGTCCAACCTCTCGATCGCGGTGCTCGACAACGAGGCCTATGGCGAGACCGGCGGCCAGACCAGCCACACCTCCGTCGCTGCCGACCTCGTCGGCGTCGCCCGGGCCTGCGGCATCGGGGATAGCCGGTCTGTCACGACCATGGCCGAGGTCGAGGCCTTCGCCAAAGCCGTCCACGACGTCACGGCCGGGCCGCGCTTTGCAAATGTGAAGATCGACAGCACCAATCTGGAGCGGATTTTGCCGAGCCGGGATGGGACTTACATTCTCAACCGGATTCGCGGCGACCTCGGCTTCCAGCCGATCTAGGCGATCCTTCCGGCGCCTCCGTCCTGCACGGAGGCCGTGTGGGCGCGGCGAATTTCCACTGAAATTACAACGCACTCAGGTTGCGATGCAGCATAGTGCTTGACTTTTGCGTGGGTGAGTGCTTACTCACTAGCATGAGCTCATTGCGTATGACGAGCGACCTGAGGCGTCAATTGATCCTCGGCGCCGCAAAGCGTTGCTTTGCCCGACACGGCTATACCGGCACCACGACCAAGAGCGTGGCGGCCGCCGCTGCCATTTCCGAAGCGCTGCTGTTCAAGCATTTCCCGTCCAAGGCCGCGCTTTACGCCGAAATCCTCAGCGACGAATGCGAGGCGGACCCGGCGCTCATGGAGCTGCTCGAACGCGAGCCGTCGACCGCGACGTTGGTCGAAGTGATCCGCGGCATGGTCGGGCATTTCATGCACATCGCCGACGGGCCCGACCAGGAAGAGGCCCAGCGGCTGCGATTGATGGCCACGAGCCATTTGGACGATGGCGAATTCGCGCGTTTGCTATATGCCAAGATCGAGACGCTGATCGGGGCGGCCTTCGTCGCCTCGCTCGAGCGTGCGGTTGCCGCGAGGGACGCGCGGCCATACAGCGGCGAACCGCTCAACCTGTTCTGGTTTGCGCATCACACTGTGATGACGGCTGCGCTGACCAGGCTGCCGGCCACGCCGTGTCTCGCTTACGGCAAGGCGAACGACCTCGAGCGGCAGCTCTGTGAGTTTCTCCTGAGGGGTATCGGACTTAACGACGCCGCAATTGCTGCGCATTTGGGCCGCGATCAGGCCGCGTGTGCGGACAAGACGGCGATTGCAGAGAGTGCATGACATGAACATCGTCACCGAACACAAGATTTCGGGCGAACCGATCGATAACAAGGCTCCCAAGCGTCCGGTCCGGCCGGTGCTCTGGTTCATCATCGTCGGCACGCTTCTGGCCGTGCTCGTCGGTGGCCTCGTCTGGTTCAATTTTTTCCGCGGCCAGATGATCAAGCAGTTCTTCGCCAACAACAAGCCGCCGCCGGTTGCGGTCAGCGCCGCCGAGGCGAAGTCCGAGGTTGTGCCGAATCTGTTGACCGCCGTCGGCGGGCTGTCCGCCGTGCACCAGGTCGACGTCAGCGCCGACGTCAACGGCCGCGTCACCGAGATCAAGTTCGAGCCGGGTACGCATGTCGAGGCCGGCACGCCGCTGGTGCAGATGTTCGACGCACCGGAGCAGGGCGACCTTGCCAATTACAAGGCGCAGTCCACCGTCGCACAGCTGTCGCTCGACCGCGCCAAGCAACTGGCGTCGCGCCAGTTCGGCCCGCAGGCAACCGTCGACACCGCGCAGGCCGCGTACGATCAGGCGCTGGCGGGTATCGCCAAGACCGAAGCGTTGATCTCGCAGAAGCTGGTCCGTGCACCGTTCTCCGGCGATCTCGGCGTCCGCAAGGTCGAGGTCGGCCAGTATCTGACCGCCGGCACGGCCATCGTTTCGCTGACGGATCTGTCGGAGCTGTGGGCCAACTTCACGGTGACGGAAAAGGACTCGGGCAATCTCAAGGTCGGTCAGCCGGTCCGGCTGAAGGTCGACGCCTATCCCGGCCGCACCTTCGACGCCAAGATCACCACGATCGAGCCGCAGATCTCGGCCGACACCCGCAACATCCGCGTGCAGGCGACCATCTCCAATCCGGAGAAGATCCTGAAGCCCGGCATGTTCGTGACCACCACGGTGGTGCTGCCGGACAAGCCGGCCGTGGTCACCGTGCCGGAGACGGCGGTCGACTACACGCTGTACGGCGACTCGGTGTTCGTGATCACCGAGAAGAAGGAAGCTGACGGCAAGACCAGCCTGAGCGCGGTGCGCACTTTCGTGCAGACCGGCAACCGGGTCGAAGGCCGCGTCGAAATCGTCAAGGGCGTGAAGCCCGGCGACAAGGTCGTCGCCGTCGGCCAGCTCAAGCTGCAATCGGGCGCGGCGGTGTCGATTTCGACCGACCCGGCTCCGCAGATCCCGGCGCAGCCGCCGCGCTACTGACATCGTACACGTTGCAGCATGATCCGGCACGGCCGGGTCATGCGCTTTGCAAGTCAAAGAAATCGAGATCGCCGCGATGCGCTTTACTGATATTTTCATCAAACGCCCGGTCCTGTCGGTCGTCGTCAGCCTGCTGATCCTGCTGATCGGCCTGCGCGCGGCGACGACGCTGCCGATCCGGCAATATCCGAAGCTGTCGAACACGGTCATCAACATCACGACCGTCTATCCGGGCGCGTCCGCGGACCTGATCCAGGGCTTCATCACTACTCCGATCGAGCAGGCGGTCGCTTCCGCCGAAGGCGTCGATTACATCACCTCGTCCTCGGTGCTCGGCACTTCGACGATCCAGGTCTACATCAAGCTGAATTTCGATCCGAACCAGGCGCTGACCGAGGTTCTGGCCAAGACGAACTCGGTCAAATATTTGATCCCGAAGGAATCCAACGACCCGATCGTCACCAAGACCACGGGCCAGACCACGGCCGTGATGTATCTCGGATTCTCGTCCGAAGAGCTGTCGGGCTCGGCGATCTCAGACTATCTGACGCGCGTTGTGCAACCGGTGCT
This sequence comes from Bradyrhizobium sp. WSM4874, assembly GCF_055811835.1. Classification (NCBI taxonomy): domain Bacteria; kingdom Pseudomonadati; phylum Pseudomonadota; class Alphaproteobacteria; order Hyphomicrobiales; family Nitrobacteraceae; genus Bradyrhizobium; species Bradyrhizobium sp. WSM4874. The sequence continues at coordinate 26,642 of NZ_JBVVPR010000007.1, read as the reverse complement.
GTCGACCGTCGATGGCGTGGCCTCCGCCGACATTCTCGGCGGCCAGACCTTTGCGATGCGGCTGTGGCTTGATCCCCTGAAGATGGCGGGCCGCAACGTGTCGCCTGCGGATGTCGCGACCGCGATCACCGCCAACAACTTCCAGTCCGCGGCGGGGCAGACCAAGGGCTATCTCATCGTCTCGAACGTCTCGACGAATACCGGCCTGACCGACGTCAACCAGTTCAAGAAGATGATCGTCAAGGCCAAGGACGGCGGCTTCGTGCGCATGGAGGACATCGCCACCGTCGAGCTTGCGGCCCAGAGCACGGACGCGAGCGTCGCCTTCAACGGAGAGCACGCCATCTTCATCGGTGTGCAGGCAACGCCGCAGGGCAACCCGCTGACGCTGGTCAAGGGCGTGCGGGCGCTGTTCCCCGAGTTGGAGCGCAATCTGCCGCCGTCGATGAAGATGAAGGTCGCCTACGATTCGACCAAGTTCATCCAATCCTCGATCGACGAGGTCGAGAAGACGCTGGGTGAAGCCGTGATCATCGTGATCGTGGTGATCTTCCTGTTCCTGGCGTCGTTCCGTTCGGTCATCGTTCCCGTCGTCACCATCCCGCTGTCGATGATCGGCGTCTGCACGCTGATGCTGGCGCTGGGCTTCAGCTTCAACCTCTTGACCCTGCTCGCGATGGTGCTCGCGATCGGCCTCGTGGTCGACGACGCCATCGTCGTGGTGGAAAACATCCATCGTCATCTGGAGGAAGGGAAAACGCCGGTCCAGGCGTCGCTGGAAGGCGCGCGCGAAATCGTGGGTCCCGTCGTCTCGATGACCATCACGCTCGCGGCCGTGTACGCGCCGATCGGTTTCCTCGGCGGCCTGACCGGCTCGCTGTTCCGCGAATTCGCCTTCACGCTTGCGGGCTCGGTGATCGTGTCCGGCGTGATCGCGCTGACGCTGTCGCCGATGATGTGCTCGGTGCTGCTGAAGAACACAGAAGAAGGGCGCTTCGCCAAGCTGGTCAACAAGGTGTTTGGCGCGCTAACGCGGTGGTACGGGCGCAGGCTCGACCGCTCGCTCGACTACAAGGCCATCACCGGCCTGTTTGCGGTGACCATCCTCGGGCTCGTCGGCTTCCTCTACATGCACACGTCGAAGGAGCTGGCGCCTGAGGAAGACCAGGGCATCGTGTTCGCGGTGACCAAGGCGCCGAAATACGCCAACATCGACTACGTCGACTTTTACGGCGAGAAGCTCGACAAGGAATTCCAGAAATTCCCCGAGACCGATCTGCGCTTCGTGCTGAACGGCATCAACGGCCCGCAGGGCGGTATCGCCGGCATGCTGCTGAAGCCGTGGGAGGAGCGCAAGCGCTCGTCGATCCAGCTGAAGTCGCTGGTGCAGGCCGAGCTTTCCAAGATCGAGGGCGTGCAGGCGTTCGCGTTCAACCTGCCGCCGCTGCCGGGCGGCCCGGGCGGCCTCCCGGTGCAGATGGTGATCAACTCCACCGCCAGTTTCCAGACTGTCTATGAGCAGATGGAGAAGCTGAAGGCTGCGGCCCGCAAGAGCGGAATGTTCATCGTTTCCGACAGCGATCTTGCCTACAATCAGCCCAACGTGAAGGTGACGATCAACCGCACCAAGGCGCAGGATCTCGGCATCAGCATGCAGAACCTCGGCAGCACGCTCGCGGTGCTGCTCGGCGGCAACTACATCAACCGCTTCAACCTCGAGGGCCGTTCCTATCAGGTCATCCCGCAGGTGCCGCGCGGCCAGCGGCTCTCGCCGGAATCGCTCGCCGGCTACTACGTGACGACCAACACCGGCCAGCAGCTTCCGCTCTCGACGGTGGTGTCGATCGAGACCAAGACCGAGCCGAATTCGCTGACACATTACAATCAGCTCAATTCGGCGACCTTCTCGGCGGTGCCGATGCCCGGCGTGACCGTCGGTGCGGCGGTCGACTTCCTCGAGAGCGAGGCCAAAAACCTGCCGCAAGGTTTCAGCCATGATTATCTCGCTGACAGCAGGCAATATGTGCAGGAAGGCAACCAGCTCGCGATCACCTTCGGCTTCGCGTTGATCATCATCTTCCTGGTGCTGGCGGCGCAGTTCGAGAGCTTGCGCGATCCGCTGGTCATCATGATCTCGGTGCCGATGGCGATCGTTGGCGCGCTGATCCCGCTATTCTTCGGCGTGGCGACCATGAACATCTACACTCAGGTCGGTCTGCTGACCTTGGTGGGCCTGATCACCAAGCACGGCATCCTGATGGTGGAGTTCGCCAACGAGCTCCAGATCAACGAGCGGCTCGATCGCCGCTCCGCCATCGAAATGTCGGCTCGCATTCGTCTGAGACCGATCCTGATGACCACGGCAGCGATGGTGACGGGCCTGATCCCGCTCCTGACCGCGACCGGCGCAGGCGCGGCCAGCCGCTTCTCGATCGGTCTGGTGGTCGTCGCCGGAATGTCGATCGGCACGTTGTTCACGCTGTTCGTGCTGCCGGCGGTCTATGTGGTGCTGGCGACCGACCATCGCGCGGCGGCCGATTCCGAGCGGAACAAGCAGGTCAACGATCTGGACCTCGGCTCCAAGGCGCTCCGGCCGACCTGAGGCCGCAAATCAAGGAACCCGAGGGCGGCAGCGGCCAATCCGCTGCCGCCCTTTTTCTATTGCCTCCGGCGCGTCGGCTAGCCTTTCCCGCTCGCGAGAGACAAGGTCCGGTCTTCTTGCTAGGTTCGGCGGGATGAGCCTTTCCCTCCACCCCGACACCCCGCAAGCCAGGACGCTGCCAAGCGCGGCGTCGGTTGCCGTCGCGTCCGGCACGACGCCAGGGCAGGGGATCAAGAGCCGGCTCTTCACCAAATATGTCGCGCTGTTCGTGGCTGTCGTCGCGATCGCGCTGCTGGCGAACGGGCTGTTCGAGGTCTTCTTCTATTATCGCGAGCACAAGTCCGCTCTGATCCGGGTTCAGCATGAACAGGCGGAGGCGGCCGCGGCCAAGATCGGTCAGTTCGTCAAGGAGATCGAGAGCCAGCTCGGCTGGACCACGCAGCTGCCGTGGTCGGCGGGCTCGATCGAGCAGCGCCGGTTCGATGCGCTGCGGCTGCTGCGCCAGGTCCCTGCGGTCACCGAGCTCGCCCAGGTCGATGCGACCGGCAGGGAGCGGCTGCGGGTCTCGCGGCTCGCCATGGACGCGATCGACAGCGGCATCGACCTGTCGGACGATCCGAAGTTCACCGAGGCGGTCGCGCACAAGGATTTTTACGGGCCGGTTTATTTCCGCAGGGAGTCCGAGCCGTACATGACCCTCGCGCAGGCGGGGTCGCGCAAGGATGCCGGTGTCAGTATCGCGGAGGTCAATCTCAAGCTCATTTGGGACGTGGTATCCCAGATCAAGGTCGGCGAGCACGGACACGCCTACGTGGTCGGTCCGGAAGGACGCCTGATCGCGCACCCCGATATCAGCCTGGTCCTGCGCAACACCGACATGTCCGGTCTCACCCAGGTGCGCGCCGCGCTTGCCGGAGGCAGCGCCACGCTCGACGCGCTTTCCGAAGCGCGCAATCTCCAGGGACAGAAGGTGCTGACCGCGTCGGCCCCGATCGCGCCGCTGCACTGGACCATGTTCGTCGAGCTCCCGGTCGAGGAGGCCTATGCGGCGCTCTATGCCGCGTTGGAACGGCTTGCATTCGTGCTGCTCGCGGCGTCGATCTTCGCGGTGCTTGCCGGGATATTCCTCGCGCGCCGCATGGTCGGGCCGATACAGGCGCTGCGGAGCGGCGCCGAGCGCATCGGCAGCGGCGATTTCTCCCAGCGCATCTCGATCAGAACCGGTGACGAGCTCGAGGGTCTCGCAGACCAGTTCAACCACATGGGCGAGCGCCTGCAGGAATCGTATGCAGACCTCGAGAACAAGGTGGAGCAGCGGACCGCAGAACTCCGGCAATCCCTCGACGATCTTCGCACCGCGCAGGACCGCCTGATCCAGACCGAGAAGCTCGCGTCCCTCGGCCAGCTCACGGCGGGAATCGCGCACGAGATCAAGAACCCGCTCAATTTCGTCAACAATTTCTCGGCGGTGTCGACGGAGCTGATCGACGAGCTCAACGAGGCCCTGCAAGGGGCCTCGCTCGACGGCAAGACAAAGGAAGAGGTCGACGAGCTGACCGGCATGCTCAGGAGCAACCTCGAAAAGGTGGTGCAGCACGGCAAACGCGCCGATTCCATCGTCAGGAACATGCTGCTGCATTCGCGCGAGGGCTCCGGCGAGCATCGCCTCAGCGATATCAACGCGATCCTGGAGGAGAGCCTTAATCTCGCCTATCACGGCGCACGTGTCGAAAGGCCCGGCTTCAACGTCACGATCGAGCGCGGCTTCGACCCCGCGGCGGGCATGGTCGATGTTTATCCGCAGGAAATCACGCGCGTCTTCCTCAATCTGATCTCGAACGGCTTCTACGCCACCGTCAAGCGCAAGGAGAGCGCCGCAGACGCCTTCGAGCCCACGTTGCGCGCGGCAACCAAAACTCTCGGCGACAAGCTCGAGATCCGTATTCGCGACAACGGCACCGGGATCCCGTCGGAGGTGAGGGAGAAGATGTTCAATCCCTTCTTCACCACCAAGCCGGCCGGCGAGGGCACCGGGCTCGGCCTTTCCATGAGCCATGACATCGTGGTGAATCAGCACGGCGGCACCATCGACGTGAACACCGAGCCCGGTGTGTTCACCGAATTCATCATCACCCTGCCGCGCATGATGGCGGCGGGCGACACTTCCGGAGGCAAGACTTGAACGTTTACATTCTGGTCGTCGATGACGAGCCCGACGTCGAGGCGCTGTTCCGGCAGCAGTTCCGGCGCGATTTGCGCACCGGCCGCTTCCAGATGGAATTCGCGCCGTCCGCGCCCGATGCGCTGAAGCTCGCCGCCGAGGTTCGCGATCCCTCGTTGATCCTGATTCTGTCCGACATCAACATGCCCGGCATGAGCGGGCTCGACATGCTGCCGAAGGTACGTGATGCGCATCCTGACGTTCCCGTCATCATGATCACCGCCTATGGAGATGCCGAGACGCGTCGGAAGGCGATCGAGCGTGGCGCAGTCGGGCTTCTGACCAAGCCGATCGATTTCGCGCTGCTGCGGCAGGAAATCGACACGAGGCTCGAGCAAGCCGCATGACCGCGACCATCCTCTTCGTCGACGACGAGCCGGATCTCGAGGCGTTGGTCCTGCAAAAATTCCGCAGGCAGATTCGCGATGGGTCGGTAACGATCATGTTCGCGCGCGACGGCCTCGAAGCGCTGCGATCGCTCGAGCAGAACCCGCATGTCGACATGGTAGTTTCCGACATCAACATGCCCAGGATGGACGGGTTGTCGCTGCTGGCGAAGCTCCAGGAAGCCGAAGACAAGAAGTCCACCATCATCGTGTCGGCCTATGGCGACATGAGCAATATCCGCACTGCAATGAACCGCGGTGCGTTCGACTTCCTGACCAAACCAATCGATTTCGCCGACCTGGAGATGACGATCCAGAAGACTATCCGCCACATCGAAATGCTGCGAGAGGTGCGAGGCCGCCAGGCGGAAGCCGAGCGCGCTCACGCCGCGCTCTCGCGTCATTTCTCGCCCGAGCTCGCCAAGCGTCTCGCGGCAGGGAGCGAAGGCAGGGGGATCGAAGTACAGTGGCGCGATATCGCGACCATTTTCACTGATATTACCGGCTTTACCTCGCTGGTCGAGAGTGCGCCGCCGGAGACGCTGGGCGCGCTTCTCAACGAGTATGTCGGCGGGATGACAGAGATCGTCTTCGCGCATGAGGGGACGGTTGCCAAGATCATCGGCGATGCAATCCAGGTGCTCTTCAACGCGCCCGGGGATCAGCCGGACTATGCGACGCGCGCGGTCGCCTGTGCGCACGATCTCGACGCTTGGGCGGAGGATTTTTCCGCGCGCTGGAAGGTGAGAGGCGTGAATTTCGGTACCACCCGCATCGGCATTCACGCCGGGCCGGCGCTGGTCGGAAATTTCGGCGGCAACCGGTTTTTCGACTACACCGCGTATGGCGACTCCATCAACATCGCGGCGCGACTGGAAGCCGCGAACAAGCATCTGGGCACGCGGATTTGCGTCAGTGCCGGCGTCGCCGAGGCGGCTGAGAATTTTCGAGGTCGTTCCGTCGGGGAACTGATGCTGCGCGGACGCAGCGAACCGTTGCGCGCGTTCGAGCCGCTGACGCCGGCTCAATTCGCTGCGCCGGAAACGGCGCTGTATTCCGAGGCATTTGCCAAGATGGAGGCCGGTGACGCCGCGGCCATGCCGGCCTTCGCCGCGCTGGTCGGCATGCATGCCGACGATACGCTGGCCGGCTTTCACCTGAAGCGCCTGCTTAACGGCGCCAAGGGCATTCGCATGCAACTGGAATAGGAGTCCGACATGATTGGTGAATTCTCCGCCGGCAATTACCGCTTCATTCCGTCCGTATTCCAGTATTCGGCCGGTGCGGCCGCGGATGACGGCTATGAGATCGAGCGCGTCCGCTTCGACCGGCTGGTGCCGCTCGCGGAAGGGTTTGCGCTTGCCGCGAAGTATATTCAGGAGGCGGGGCGGCCGCTGACGGCGTTCTGTGCCTGCGAGCTGCGCTCGCCCGCGGCCTTCAGCGAGGAAGGCTTTCGCGCGTTCAACCTGCACTATGTGAAGACGCTATCCGAATGGGGCATCTTCGACGGCACCACCAATCCGGTGGCGCGCAGCAATGTCTGTCCCGAGATCGATCCACCGGCCGAGCCGTCATTCTATGCGTTCTCCTTCACGCGGCCGACGAGCTCGAAGGCGCCGAGCTTCGTGATTGCCGGCGGCGCGGAGGCGCGCGAGGGCAGCGGGACCTATGTCGAGCGCACCGTGCGCTACCGCGACCTCAGCCCGGAAGGCCTTCGCGAGAAGGTGCGCTATACGACGACATCGCAGATGGAAAACAGGATGACGGCCTTCGGCTTCGGCTGGAAGGACACGACCGGCGTGCAGGCCTATTCCGTGCACGACTTCCACCACGCACTGGTCGACGAGCTCGTCCGCCGCGGGGCGCTGCGGTCCGGCCTGACCTGGCACTATGCCCGGCCGCCGGTCGTCGATCTCGAATACGAGATGGATTGCCGCCGCGTGATGCGCGAGGTCGTGATCTAGCGCTGGCGTGGATCGAGCGCGTCGCGCAGGCCGTCGCCGAGCAGGTTCAGCGACAGCACCACGAGGAAGATCGCAAGCCCCGGCCAGAGGGCCATCCAGGGCGCCTGGGTCAGGAAGCGCTGCGCTGCGTTGAGCATGCTGCCCCAGGATGGCGCCGGCGGCTGCTGGCCCAGGCCAAGGAAGGACAGCGCAGCTTCGGCGATGATGGCGGCCGCAATCGACAGCGTCGCCTGCACCAGCAGCGCCGGCAGGATGTTCGGCAGGATGTGCGAGAACGCGATCCGCCACGGCGGATTGCCGAGCGCGCGCGCCGCCTCGACATAGTCCTCGGCCTTGACGTTCAACACCTGGCCGCGGGTCAGGCGGATGAAGATCGGGGTTGCCGAGATGCCGATCGCGATCATGGCGTTGCCGAGGCTCGGACCGAGGAATGCGGCGAGCGCGATCGCCAGGATCAGGAATGGACAGGCCAGCATCGCGTCGGTCATCCGGCTGATCAGTGCGTCGACGAAGCCGCCGCGATAGCCGGCGAGCAGGCCGAGCGGAACGCCAACGCCCAGCGCGATCGCGACCGAGATGAGGCCCGCGAGCAGCGACGCGCGGGCGCCGTAGACGACGCGGCTCAGAATGTCGCGACCGAGCTCGTCGGTGCCGAACCAGTGCGCCGCAGTGGGCGGCTTGCGAACCAGGCTCCAGCTCGTCGCGATGGGATCGTAGGGCACGACGAGCGGCGCGAGCAGCGCGAGGCCGACGAACAACGTGATCATGACAAGTCCGAACACTGCGGCCTTGCGTTTAAACAGGCGCCGCCGGGCGCGCCGCGCCGGGCTGTCCAGCTCGTCAGCTTGCGCGATGGGAGCGGCGGGCAGAGCGGCATCGGTCATGGTCTAGCCCCGCAGCCGCGGATTGACGAGGATGTAGGCGACATCGGCAACCAGGTTCAGCGCGATGTAGACCGTCGCCGTCACCAGCACGACGCCCTGTACCACCGCGTAGTCGCGGTTGAACACGGCATCCACGATCAGTTTGCCGAAGCCGGGAATGGAGAAGATCTGCTCGGTCAGAACCGCCCCCGACAACAGCGTGCCGAGCTCGAGCGCGCCGAGCGTGATGATCGGCGTGAGTGCGTTGCGCATGGCGTGCTTGAGGATGACCGAGCGTTCGGACAATCCCTTGGCGCGCGCGGTGCGAACGTAGTCGCTTTCCAGCACCTGGAGCATGGCGCTCCGGGTGTGCCGCATCAGGACCGCGGAAATCGCGTTGCCGAGCACGAAGGCCGGCATGATGGTGGCAGCGAGGCTCGCACGCCAGTTCTCGGTCAGCGGTACGTAACCGGACGCCGGCAGCCAGCCGAGTTCGATCGAGAACAGGAAGATGAGCATGATGCCGAGCCAGAAATTCGGCGTCGAGATGCCCCACAGCGCGAACAAATTGGCGCCATAGTCCCAGACGGTGCCCTTTTTCACGGCGGAGACGATGCCGGCGGGAATGCCGATCAGGAGCGCGATCAACATTGCCATCGAGCCGAGCTGGAGCGTCACCGGCAGCTTCTGAGCGATCAGCTCGCGCACCGGCATCTTGTTGCGCAGCGACTCTCCGAAATTGCCGGTCAGGACTCCCTTGAGCCAGTAGACGTACTGCACGGGGATCGGCTGATCGAGCCGGTATTGCTGGCGGATCTGCTCGATCACGGCGGGATCGCGCTCCTCGCCGGCCATCACCAGCGCCGGATCGCCCGGCAACAATTGCTGCAGCGAGAAGATCAGCACCGACACGAAGAAAAGTGTCGGCACGATCTGCGCAATGCGGCGGGCGAGGAAATTCAGCATGGCGCCGGCCGCATGTCAGGCGACGCCGTGCTCACTTGAACTTCAGCCCGACCACGCGCACCAGCCCGTCGGGCATCTGCCTATAACCCTGGAGCTTGGTCGTGTGCGCAATCAGAAGCGTGCGGTGGTAGATGTAGATGATCGGCAAATCGTCGAGCAGGATCTTGGCCATCTTTTCGTAGATCGCTTTGCGCTCCGCGACATTGGCGGTCAGCCTTCCTTCTTCCAGCAGCTTATCGGTCTCCGGATTCGAATAGACGCCATCGTTCTGCGGTGCTTTGCTGCGCATGAAGATGTAGGAGTTGCCGTCCGGATCGATGCGACCGCTCCAGTTGATCTGGAAGATCTGGAACTCGCCGGCCTGGGCCTGCTTGAAGGTGGTCGCGAATTCGACCGCGCGGATCTTGATGTCGAAGCCCGCTTCCGCGGCCATCGACTGGACGACTTGGGCAACGGCTTCATTCTCCGCGCCTTTGGGAATCATGTAGTCGACTGTCACTGGCGAAGTGACGCCGGCTTCCTTCAGAAGCGCCTTGGCCTTCGCGATGTCGCGGCCACGAACCGGAAACGCTTTCTGGTAGTAGGGATGGGTGGGGCTGACCCATTGATTGCCCGGGGTGAACTCGCCGTTGAAGACGACCTGGTTGAGGGCCTCGCGATCGATCGACAGATCGAGCGCCTGGCGGACCTTCGCCGATTGGCTCAGCGGCCCCTTGCTCTTGTCGTTGCCAATATTGACCGTGAGGCCGAGATAGCCGAGCTCCGGTGCCGTCGACAGCACGAGCCGCGAATCCGCGCGCACGTCCTTGATGTCGGTGGCGAGCACGCGCTCGATCAGATCGAGCCCGCCGGACTTCAGGTTGGCAAGGCGCACCGTGGCGTCCACGATCGGCAGGAACACGACGCGGTCGATATGGATGTTGTCCTTGTTCCAGTAGTCGGCGAATCTCTCGAACACCATGCGGTCCTGCTGCACGCGCTCGACGAATTTGTAGGGACCGGCGCAGACCGGATGCAGGCCGAACTTGTCGCCGGCCTCCTTGGCGGCCTTCGGCGACACCATCATGCCGGAGCGGTCGGTCAGCTGGGCGATCAGCGGGGAGTAAGGCGTCTTGAGTACCAGCTTGATGGTCAGGGGATCGACGACCTCGACGTGGTCGACGCTGGCAAGCTCGGACTTGCGGAACGAACCCGGCAGCGTCATGTGACGCTCGATCGAGAACTTTGCCGCTTCCGCGTCGAGCGGCTCGCCATCGTGGAATTTCACGTTGGGCCGCAGCTTGACCGTCATCTCCTTGCCGTCGGCCGAGGTCTCACGAGACAGCGCGAGCTGCGGCACGATGTTGAGCTTCTCGTCGATGTCGAACAGCTTGTCGCAGAAGGCGGAGAACACGATGCGGCCGACATAGGTGCGGCCGATGCTGGGATCGAGGATGTCAGGATCCTCGGCGATGCCGATGCGAAGCGTGGTCTGGGCCTGGGCCTGGGCTTGGGCCGCGCCTATGAGCGACGTCAGCAATGCCGACGCCAGGAGTGCCAAACGCATAGGACTCATCGCTCTCAACCTCTGTTTTACGGCTATGCCGGGTTCGTTCCCAATGAACTAACCCCGCTGCCGCGGACTGCTTCCGGGCCGCCGCTGAAGGCGGCGACCAATTTTTCGAGAACCGGGGAGAAGCCGCCGTCCGTCGGGACGATTGCCTCGGACGACGGCAGTTCCGACGTTCGGTGGCATGCCGTTGCATGTCCGATGCCATCCCGCACGAGCTGAGGCATTTCGCTGCGGCAACGGTCGACGACGTAGGGGCAGCGGGTGTGGAAGCGGCATCCCGGCGGCGGATTGAGCGCGCTGGGAATCTCTCCCTGCAGCACAATCCGGCTGCGCTTTGCCCGCGGTTTAGGCACGGGGATCGCCGACAACAGCGCCCGGCTATAGGGATGGCGGGGCGCGGCGAACAGTGCGTCCGCGGCCGCCGTTTCGACGATCTGGCCGAGATTCATCACCGCCACGTGGTCGGCGATGTGCTTGACCACCGCGAGGTCGTGCGAGACGAAAATGTAGGCCAGCCCAAGCCGGTGCTGGAGCTCGCGCAGCAGATTGAGGATCTGCGAGCGGATCGAGACGTCGAGCGCCGAGACCGGCTCATCGCAGATGATCAGTTTCGGCTCGACCGCGAGGGCGCGGGCGATGGCGATGCGCTGACGCTGGCCGCCGGAGAACTCGTGCGGGTAACGCCGCGCCAGCCGCGGCTCCAGCCCGACCAGCCGCAGAATCTCCTCGACGCGTTCGCGCCGTCGGGCGGGCGGCACCAGATTGTGCAGCGCCAGCGGCTCGGTCAGGATCTGGCCGACGGTCATGCGCGGATTGAGCGAGGCGTAGGGATCCTGAAAGATGATCTGGGCCTCGCGGCGAAAGGCGCGCAGCGCGCCGGCGTCGAAGGCGAGCAGATCGCGGCCTTCGAAACGGATCGTGCCTGCATCCGGCTCGATCAGCCGCAGCACCAGGCGGCTGACGGTGGATTTGCCGCAACCGGATTCGCCGACCAGCGCCAGCGTCTTGCCGGCATCGAGCGAGAAGGAAACGCCATCAACGGCTTTGACATGCGCCAGCGCCCGGCCGAACAGCGAACGCTCGGCGACGAAATGCTTGACCAGGCCATGGACCTCGAGCAGCGCCATCACGACACCAGACGTTCGAGCGGCGCGCGGATGCAGCGCGAGAGGTGGCCGGGACTGACTTCGACCAGCGGCGGCGGCGCCTTGGTGCAGGCCTCCAGCACAAACGGACAGCGCGCGGCGAAACGGCATCCCGCGGGCGGCTGCGCCATGTTCGGGACCATGCCCTCGATCGTGGCAAGCTGTTCGGCGCGATGGTCGAGCCGCGGGATCGAGCCGAGCAGGCCGACGGTGTAGGGATGCTGCGGCGCCGAGAACAGCTCGTCCACTGCCGCGCGCTCGACGATCTCGCCGGCATACATCACCGCGACCTCGTCGCAGACTTCGGCGACGACGCCGAGATCGTGGGTGATCAGGATGATGGCCGCGCCGCTCGCCGCCTTCAACTCGCGCATGAGCTCCAGGATCTGCGCCTGCAGGGTGACATCGAGCGCGGTGGTCGGCTCGTCCGCGATCAGCAGCCGCGGGTCGCAGGCGAGCGCCATCGCGATCATGACGCGCTGGCGCATGCCGCCGGAGAGCTTGTGCGGATATTCGTCGATCCGGCGCTCGGGCGAGGGGATGTGGACGCGACGCAGCAGATCGATCGCCCGCTCGCGCGCACTCCTGCGCGAGCCGCCGCGGTGGCGCAGAATCGTCTCAACGATCTGATCGCCGATCGTGAAGCTCGGATTGAGCGAGGTCATCGGCTCCTGAAAGATCATCGCGAGCCGGTTGCCGCGGAGGTCGCGCAGCGTCTGGTCCGACGTCTTGAGCAGGTCGAAACCGTCGAAGCGGATCGCGCCGGAGATTTCCGCGCTCTGCTTCGGCAGCAGGCCCATGATCGCCAGCGACGTCACGCTCTTGCCGCAGCCGGATTCGCCGACGAGGCCGAGCGTTGCGCCATTGGCGACGCTGAGATCGACGCCGTCGACCGCGTGCGTGATGCGGCCGTCGTCGCCGTGAAAGCGAATGCGCAGATCCCTGATCTCGATGAGGGGGCTCGGGTTCATGATCGTTTTGCGCGCGCTGCGGCAATGCTGGCGTCGATGACGCTGCGATCGGTGTTGCCGGCCGGGTTCTGCCGCGTCGGCATGGAGGCACGGAAGTGGACCCAGAGCTCGTGACTGACGCGTTCGAGCCGCTCGAGCTCGCCGAGCGGATCGGGATGATCGTCGGCGCGGATGTCCAGCGCCGGCCATTCCTCCTCGCCGTGGATCAGGAGCGCGGCGGACTGCTTGCCGCGCTTGTCGCCGCCAGCGGCTTCGCCCGCGCGCATCGCGGCGAGCAGGCGGTGCGGGAAGGGCAGGCTGTCATTGGCGATATAGGTTTTTGCGGTCTCGTCGAGCACATCGGCGCCCGCGAGCATGTTGCCGGCGATCGAGAAGCCGCTGCCCGCAATGTGCCCGCACCAATCGACGCAGTCGCGCCCGGTATGCGCGGCAATCGCGCCGCTGGCGTCCATGATGTGGATCTGGCGGCTCTCGCGGCCATCGTCGGTCGCGATCAGGGCGGACAGCACGTCATGCGCGTTGAGACCTTCACGCAGCAGCTTGAGGCCGTCGATGCCGTAATAGGGGTTGACGAAGGCCTGCGTCGCAATAGCACCAAGGCCCGCCGCAATGTAGGGGACACGCGCGCCGACGGCGAAGAAGCGCGTGGCAACAGCGATGCCGAACTGGCCGGTAGCGGAATCGCGCGCGATGATCGACCAGGTCATGTGTTGCCTTACCGCCCTGCGGCGTAGCCCTGCATGCCGCGCGGATTGGCGGCGGCGCGGCGGCGCGGTCCGACGCGCGAGGCCGCGGTCAGGCGGCCCTCCGACCAGTCCGGTCCGACCTCGACGATATGTCCACGTTCGCGAAGATTTGCGATCGTCGCCTTCGGCACACGGTTCTCGACCACGAGCACGCCGGGGCGAGCGGTGCGGGGCCAGAACGAGATCGGGAAATGCTCCGAGTGCCAGGCCGGGGCGTCGATCGCCTCCTGGAGATTGAGGTTGCAATGGACGTGCCGCAGGAAGAACTGCGTGATCCATTGATCCTGCTGGTCGCCGCCGGGCGAGCCCCAGGCGAGATAAGGCTCGCCGTCGCGCAATGCCATGGTTGGGGACAGCGTGGTGCGCGGCCGCTTGCCCGGCGCGAGCGAGCTCGGTTGATTCTCCTCCAAATCGAACATTTGTGCGCGGCTGCCGAGGCAGAAGCCCAGCTCGGGAATGACAGGTGAGGATTGCAGCCAGCCTCCCGACGGCGTCGACGACACCATGTTGCCGGCCTTGTCGATAATGTCGAAATGCACGGTGTCGCCGCGCACCTCGCCGAAGCGCCCCACGGTTGGTTCGCCGGCGCCGAGCGCGCCGACGGCCTCGCGTTGGCCTTCGGCGCGGCGCAACTTGACGACGCCGCCGAAGCCCTCGACCGCGCCAGGCCGGAGATCGAGCGAAGCTTTCTCGGTCACCAACTTACGACGTTCGTCGTTGTAAGCATCTGACAGCAGCGTTGCGATCGGGATCTCGCTGAACTTCGGGTCGCCGTAGAATTTTTCTCGGTCGGCGAAGGCGAGCTTGGCGCATTCGATCTGGAGATGGATGAATTCCGGCCCCGTCGGGTCGAGCCCGTCGAGCGCAAAGCCCTTCAGTAGCGCGAGCTGCTGCAGCGTCACCGGTCCCTGGCTCCAGACCCCTGCCTTGCAGACAGTGTAGCGGCCATAATCGTAGGTGAGCGGGGCCTCGACCGTCGGCTGCCAGCGCGCCATGTCATCGGCCGACAGCACACCGCGATGCGGCGAACCGCTGACGTCCATCACCTCCTGCGTCCGGCAGAATTTGTCGATGGCTTCCGCAACGAAGCCCTGCGACCAGGCCTTGCGTGCGCGCTCGATCTCGGCGTCGCGACCGCCGCCGCCGCTTTCGGCCTCGCCCAGGATTCGTGCGTAGGTCGCTGCAAGTGTCTTGTTGGTGAAGAGCGTGCCGGGTTTTGGCACTTCGCCGTTCGGGAGATAGACGGCGGCTGACGTCGGCCAGTGCTTGCGGAATAATTGCTCGACGGTTTGGATCGTGGCGCAGGCGCGCTCGACCAGCGGATAGCCGTCGCGCGCATAGGAGATCGCGGGCTCCAGCACGTCGCGCACGCGCATCGTGCCGTAGTCACGCAGCAGCATCATCCAGGACTCGAAGGTGCCGGGGACGCAGGCCGCGAGCAGGCCGGTGCCAGGCACCATGTCGAGGCCTTCGTTCTTGTAATGCGCGATGGTGGCGCGGGCCGGGGCGGGACCTTGGCCGCAGATCACCTCGGTGCGGCCGCGCTTCACGTCGTGCACGATGATCGGAACGTCGCCGCCGGGGCCGTTCAGATGCGGCTCGACCACCTGGAGCGTGAAAGCGGTGGCGACGCCGGCGTCAAAGGCGTTGCCGCCCTTTTCCAGGATAGCCATGCCGATAGCGGTCGCGATCCAGTGCGTGGTCGCGACGACCCCGAAGGTGCCCTCGATCTCGGGGCGTGTCGTGAAGGGATCGGGATTGACGATGCTGGCCATGGACTACCTCATTTGCGGCGCGCGCAATTGATCACAGGGCCAGGCCGCCGCCAAATGCGCAGGCTGCATGGCACGCGCGCGTCACGCCGGTACCGGCGCGGTGTTGACGGCGTGGCAGGCGACGCCGTCGATCAATTCAGGTGCTTCCTTGCGGCAGAGATCGAACGCCAGCGGGCAGCGCGGATTGAAGGCGCACCCGGGCGGCGGATTGATCGGGTTCGGGATCTCGCCCTTGACCGGAATGCGCTGGCGGCCGCTCATGGCGAGATCGGGCACGGCGCCGAGCAGCATCTTGGTGTAGGGCATGCGCGGCCGGGCAAACAGCTCGCGTCCTTCCGCGATCTCGACGATGCGGCCGAGATACATCACGCCGACGCGGCTCGCCATGTGGCGGACCACGGCAAGGTTGTGGCTGATGAACATGTAGGTCAGGCCGAACTTGTCCTGGAGGTCGCGCATCAGATTCAGGATCTGCGCCTGCACGGAGACGTCGAGCGCGGAAGTTGGCTCGTCGCAGACAATGAACTCTGCGTCGGAGGCGAGCGCGCGAGCGATCGCGATGCGCTGACGCTGGCCGCCCGAGAATTCATGCGGAAATTTCAACCTGTCGTCAGGATGCAGGCCGACCAGGGTGAGAAGCTCTCCGACGCGCGCCTGGATGTCGCGCTCGCCCTCGATCAGGTCGAAAGCACGGATCGGCTCGGAGATGATGGCGTCGACCCGGAAGCGTGGGTTCAGGCTCGCATAGGGATCCTGAAAGATCATCTGGATGCGGCGGCGGAGCTTTCGGCGTGCCGGTGCCTGCCGTGGGTCGGTCATCGAGACGCCGTCGATCAGCACGTCGCCGGAGCTCGGCGGCAGCAGGCCAACGACCATCCGCGCCACCGTGGTCTTGCCCGAGCCGGACTCGCCGACCAGCGCGAAAGTCTCGCCCTTCCTGATGTCGAAGGTGACGCCGTCGACAGCTTTGAGGTATTCGAGATGGCCGCCCTCGAGGACGCGGTTGAGCCAGGGTTTCGAGACGTCGAAGACGCGCCGCAGATTTGTGGCCTGGACGAAGGAAGTGCTCATGCCGCGCTCTCCGCCGGCACGCTGTCATAGAGGTGGCAGGCGACGGATTGCGTGCCGCGCGGCAGCGGCTCCGGTCTCTCCACGCGGCATCGGTCGAAGGCGAATGCGCAGCGCGGATTGAACGAACAGCCACGCGGGATCGCCGACAGGCGCGGCATGGAGCCGGGGATCTGCACGAGACGCTTGTCGTCGCCGGCAAGGGTCGGGATCGCGCCCATCAGGCCCTTGGCATAAGGGTGCAGCGGGTTCCTGACGACGTCCTGCACCGGACCGATCTCGGCGACGCGGCCGGCATACATCACCGCCACACGGTCGGATGCCTCCGCGATGACGCCCATGTCGTGCGTCACCAGCATCACGGCGGTGCCGTGGTCGCGTCCGAGTCGCTTGATGAGCGAGATGATTTGCGCCTGTACGGAGACGTCGAGCGCAGTGGTGGGCTCGTCCGCGATGATCAGCTCCGGCTCGGCGCAAATCGCGAGCGCAATCACCACGCGCTGGCGCATGCCGCCGGAGAATTCGTGGGGATAGCCGTCGATGCGCTTTTCGGGCGCGGGAATGCCGACCTCGGCGAGCAGGTCGATGGCGCGGCGACGGGCGGCGGTCTCGGACAGGTTCAGATGGGTTCTGATCGTCTCGATGAGCTGGTCGCCGACGCGATAGAGCGGATTGAGCGAGGTGAGCGGATCCTGGAAGATCATGCCGATCCGTTTTCCCCGGATACGACGCATCTCCTCCGGCGGTAAATTGTCGATGCGAAGGCCCGCAAGACGAATCTCGCCGCCGGCGATGCGGCCGGGCGGATCGATCAGGCCGATCACGGCCAGACCCGTGACCGACTTGCCGGCGCCGGATTCGCCGACCACCCCGAGGACCTCGCCCTTGGCGATGTCGAAGGAGACGCCGTCGATAGCGCGCAGCGTGCCGCGACGGGAGGCGAATTCGACATGAAGATTACGCACGGAGAGAATGGGGTCGGTCATGAGCGAGACGCTCTCGTCGAAATTTTGGTCATCGAAGTTCTGCTCATCGGAGCTTCGGGTTGAGCGCGTCGCGCAGCCAGTCGCCGAGCAGGTTGATCGACAGGATCAAACTGGCGAGCGCGATACCAGGGAAGGCCACGATCCACCATTCGCCCGCGAACAGGTAGTTGTTGCCGATGCGGATCAACGTGCCGAGCGAGGGCATTGTGTCGGGCAGGCCGACGCCGAGGAAGGACAGCGTCGCCTCGGTGATGATGGCGAGCGCGAGGTTGATCGTGGCGATGACCAGGATCGGGCCCATCGTGTTTGGCAGCACATGGCGGAACATGATCTTTGGGGCGGGAAGGCCGATCAGTTGCGCGGCAGCCACGTAATCCTTGTTCTTCTCGACCATCACGGAGCCGCGTACCGTCCGCGCATACCCCACCCAGAAACTCAGGCCGATCGAGATCACCAGCACGACCAGCATGCTGGTTGCATCCAGCCGGTTGCCGAGGATGGATTTCGCGATGCCGTTGACCAGCAGCGCGATCAAGATGGCGGGGAAAGTGAGTTGCACGTCGGCGATCCGCATGATCACGCCGTCCACCGCGCCGCCGAAATAGCCGGCGATCAGGCCAAGCGCGATGCCGAGCGCGCCGGCGAAGATCACGCCGGCCACACCGACCGCGAGCGAGATCCGCAACCCGTAGAGAATGGCGGAGAACACGTCGCGGCCCTGCTCGTCGGTGCCGAGCAGGAACGGGCTCTGCCCCTCGGCGGTCCAGAGCGGTGAAATCCGGGAATTCATCAGTTGGAGCTGAGCCGGATCGAACGGGTCCTGGACCGCGAGCGCGGAGGCAAAGATCGCGAGCAGGAAGAACAGCACGGTAATGGCTGCCGCCACCATGGTCAGCTTGGATCGGCGAAACGAATACAAGATGTCGCTGTCGAGTGCGCGGCTGAACCAGCTACGGGCGGCATGCGTCGGCAGCGTGCTCGGCTTGTCGGGATTGGAGGCGACCACTTCGGACATGCAGGCTGCCTTATGTGGCGCGGCCGACGGTCGCGCGCAGGCGCGGATCGACGACGGTGTAGAGAATGTCCACCACCAGATTGATGGTGACGAAAATCAGCGAGACCATCAGCAGGTAGGCGGCCATAATCGGGATATCGACGTTTTGCACGGCCTGCACGAACAGAAGTCCCATGCCGGGCCATTGGAACACAGTTTCGGTGATGATCGAAAATGCAATAACCGAGCCAAACTGCAGGCCCGCCACCGTGATCACGGGAATCAGCGTGTTCTTCAGCGCGTGCCCGAAGTGGATGGCACGGGTCGTCAGCCCGCGGGCGCGGGCAAAGCGGATATAATCGGTCCGAAGCACTTCCAGCATCTCCGCGCGCACCAGCCGCATGATCAGCGTCATCTGGAACAGCCCGAGCGTGATCGAGGGCATGATCAGCGCCTTCAGGCCCGACAATGTGAGCAGGCCCGTGGTCCACCAGCCGAGCTTGACGACCTCGCCGCGGCCGAACGACGGCAACCAGCCCAACGTCACCGCGAACAGATAGATCAGAAGGATGCCGATCAGGAAAGTCGGCAGCGAGATGCCGATCAGCGAAACCGCCTGGAATAATTTGGCGAGCAGGGTGTCGCGCCTGAGCGCCGAATAGACGCCCATCAGGATGCCCGACACCATTGCAAAGACGGTCGCGCAGATCGCGAGTTCCAGCGTCGCAGGCATACGCTCCATCAACAGCGTCGAGACCGGCTGCCGGAACTGATAGGAGACGCCGAACTTGAATTGCGCTGCATCGGCGAAATAGCGCACGAACTGCACCGGCACGGGATCATCGAGGCCCAGCGACTTGCGCACGGCTGCGCGTTCGGCCGCCGGCGTATCGAGCGAGACGATCTGATTGATGGGGTCGCCGGCGAAGCGGAACATCGAGAACGCGATGATGCCGACGGCGAACATGACGCCGATGGCCTGAACGGCCCGGCGAAGAGTGAAAGCGAGCATGCCTTCCACTTTCCTTGAGTGTGCGTCCGGCCGACGTCTTTGTCAGCCGGAAAAGGAAAGGTCCCGGAAGCCTGACGCTGCCGGGACCTCGTATTCGACTGACGCTATTCCTTCTTGGTCGCCCAGTGGAACATGACCAGATTGTCGGCGCGCTGCGGCAGGTTGACCTTTTTCGATACGCCCCAGGCCAGCGCCTGCTGGTGCAGCGGAATATAGGCCCAGTCCTTGATGCTGATCTCATACGCCTGCTTGATCAGCTGATTGCGTTTGGCGGTGTCGGTTTCGACCAGCACCTTGTCGGTGATGGCGTCGAATTCCTTGTTGCAATAGCCGCCAAGATTGGCTTCGCCCCGCGAGGATTTCGCGTCGTCACGGCACCCCATGATGTCGTTCAGCACATTGTGGGAGTCCATCGTGCTCGGCGTCCAGCCCAGCATAAAGAAAGAGGTCTGGTAGCCACCCTGCTTCAGAACCTTGGCGAAGTACTGCGCCTTGGGTTGTGCCAGGAGGTTGATCTTGACGCCGATGCGCGCAAGCATGCCGACCACAGCCTGGCAAATCGCGGCGTCATTGACGTAGCGGTCGTTCGGGCAATCCATGGTGACCTCGAAGCCGTCGGGGTAGCCGGCCTCGGTCAGGAGCTTCTTGGCGCCGTCAGGATCGAATTTGGGACGCGTGAACTCCTTGGACAGTGCGAACAGCTCCGGCGCGATCATCAGTGCCGACGGTGTCGACAGTCCCCGCATCACGCGCGTCTTGATCAGCTCGATATCGATCGCCTTGTAGAACGCCTCCCGCACCTTGACGTCCTTGAACGGGTTCTTGCCCTTGATGTTGGAATAGAGCAACTCGTCGCGAACCGTGTCGAATCCGATGAAGATGGTGCGAAGCTCCGGCGCCTTCAGCACCTGGGCATTCGGGCTCGCATCGACGCGGGAAATGTCCTGGATCGGCACCGGCTCGATGACATCGACCTCGCCCGAAAGCAGCGCAGCGACTCGGGTTGCGTCGGAGGCGATCGGGGTGAAGATGATCTCCTTCAGGTTGCCTTCCATCTTGCCCCAATAATTGGGGTTGGCCTTGAACACGGTCTTCACGCCGGGCTGATGGCTCTCGATGATGAAGGGACCGGTACCGTTCTCGTGCAGTGAGGCGTAGCTCGGCGAGGTCGCGGACACCGGGGTCGGTTCGACCGCCTTGTTCTCCTCAGCCCACTTCTTGTCCATGATGTACCAGACGTCCCATGCCGAATGCAGGATGGGATTGGGCGAAGGCAGCACGAAATCGACCGTGTAGTCGTCGACCTTGACGACCTTGACGTTGGGCGCCAAGCGGGTCTGCATGTTCGAGTTTTTGTTTCGAACGCGATCGGCGGAGAACAGCACGTCGTCGGCGGTGAAGGGGTCGCCGTTGTGGAATTTTACGCCCTTGCGCAAATGGAAGCGCCACCGGGTCGGCTCCGGGGTTTCCCAGCTCTCCGCCAGCGCCGGAATGATCTTGAGATCCTTGTCGCGCGCGGTGAGGCCCTGATAGACGTGACCGAGATGGGCGTGGGTGGTGGACTCGTTCAGGGAGTAGGGATCAAGCGACTTCAGGTCGCCCTGGTTGGCATAGCGCAGCGTCTGGCTCGACGCCGGCGACATCGTCAACGCAAGCATACCGGCGAGCGTCGCCGCAAACAGAGTTCGACCGACTGACATTCTTGACCCTCTCAACTCTGCCGCGCCGTGATTTTTGATTGTTCGGCGGGCGTCCCAATCCATGTTGCCCAGACTTCTCGACCCGTGCAAGCGCCATTCCAGCAAGGAACGCGCCAAGTTGCACCGCTGTGCAGCAATGGTGACCGGCATTGAGGGGTTGATGGGCGCGGGCGGGCAATTTTGATTGACCATATCCGCCGATCGAGGAAGCCGGAGGTTGCCGCCGGCCTCAGGTCGCTTGCGTTGCACACCGTCTCGCGGCGATACTGCGGCAGGCCGCTCGAATCTCATCTGGAGGGGACATGAAAGTTAATATCGAAATCGACTGCACCCCCCTCGAAGCCCGTCAGTTCATCGGATTGCCGGATCTGGCACCGATGCAGACGGCGGTGATGGACAAGCTGCAGCAGCAGGTTCTGAGCAACATCGACAAGGTCTCGCCGGAGTCGCTGATCCAGAGCTGGTTCACCTTCGATCCAAAGCTCGCCGAGCGGTTTCAGGACATGTTCGTCACCATGGCCGGTCTCGGCGGCACCCGCAGCGGCGACAAGAAGAAATAATGCCGCCCGGTCCGGACGGGCCGCAGACCCCAGGCCGGCTTCGTCCGCCCGGCCTTGCTTTGCTGCTTGCCGAATCCCGTGGGTTGCTCGAACTCAACGCCAGCATGCTGCTGTCGCCGGTCCTGATGCGGGCGCCCAAAGGCGATGGCCATCCGGTGCTGGCGCTGCCTGGCTTTCTCGCCAGCGACCTCTCGATGGCGCCGATGCGGCGCTATCTCAGCGAGCTCGGCTACGAGGCTCATGCCTGGCGGATGGGCCGTAATTTCGGCGGGTTCGGACGGATGCGGGATTCGTTGCGCGCCCGTCTCGCCGAAATCCATGCTGCGAGCGGACGCAAGGTCAGCCTGGTTGGATGGAGTCTCGGCGGCGTCTATGCGCGCGATCTCGCGCTCCAGGCACCCGACATGGTCCGCAACGTCATCACGCTCGGCAGCCCTTTTGCCAATGACGTGCGGGCGACCAATGCGACGCGGCTCTACGAGATGATGTCCGGCGAGCGTGTCGAGGATTTCGTTGAACTGCGCGCGGCGATCGCCGGCG
Source organism: Bradyrhizobium sp. WSM4874 (assembly GCF_055811835.1). NCBI lineage: Bacteria > Pseudomonadati > Pseudomonadota > Alphaproteobacteria > Hyphomicrobiales > Nitrobacteraceae > Bradyrhizobium > Bradyrhizobium sp. WSM4874. The sequence goes on along the minus strand of NZ_JBVVPR010000007.1, from coordinate 4,591 downwards.
ATCTTCCGGTGCCGGCGACGTCGATCTATTCGCGCGCGGACGGCATCGTGAACTGGCGGACTTGCCTGCTGCGTCCCTCCGACCGTGCCGAGAACATCGAGGTGCACCTGGCGAGCCATATCGGGCTTGGGGTGAATCCCGCAGCGCTGTGGGCCGTGGCGGACCGCCTTGCGCAACCGGAGGGAGAGTTCTGGCCATTTGACCGGGCAGGGCCGTTTGCCATTGCATATGCCCCGCCGGAACAGGCAGTATCGGCCTGACGAGAAGCGCCGCCTAAGGCGCCCGTCAAATACTCGGGAGGGAACTATGGCTGACGGTAAAAAGCTGTCGTCGCTGGACGCGTCGTTTCTCTATCTGGAAACGCCGGAAATGCCGATGCATGTCGGGAGCATGGCGATCTTTCGCCTGCCGGACGACTACAAGGGCGACTTCTTCGAAGATTTCAAGGCGATGATCGTCTCGCGCCTGCACATCGCGCCGATCCTCAAGGCGCGGCTGGAGAAGGCGCCGCTCGACATCGATCATCCCTCCTGGGTCGAGGACGATCAGTTCGACATCGACCGTCACATCTTTCGCGCCAGCCTGCCGCAGCCGCGCGACCGCGCCACGCTCGAACGCATCGTGGGCTGGATGCACGCCAAGCTCTTGAACCGAGCCCGCCCGCTTTGGGAGTTCTACGTGTTCGATGGCATGAAGGACAACGAGGTCGGGCTTTATTCGAAGATGCATCATGCCGCCATCGACGGCGGCGCCGGTGCGGCGCTGACCAACATGATCTACGATATCTCGCCGATCCCGCGGAAGGTCGATCCGCCGACCGCGGGAGCGAAGCCCGCGCAGGAGCCGCGCGACATCGCTGCGAACCTGGTCGATTCCTACCAGCAGCTCTTCACCCAGCCGCTCGATGCATCGGCGGCCGCCAAGAACCTGCAACTGCCGCGCACCGGCAAGAGCGACATCGGTTCGATCCTGTTCGACAATGCGATGTACCAGATCGAGAGTGCGGTGCGCTTTGCCGGCAACATCCCGACCATGGTCAAGAGCGTCTCGGACGTGCTCGGCAAGATATCCGATCCAAAATCGCGCGAGAGCCTCGCCAGCATGGTGTCGCCGCCGACCATGCTCAACAAATCGATCTCGTCCGAGCGCAGCTTCGCCGGGGTCTCGATATCGCTGTCGCGATCCAAGGCGCTGGCCAAGCAGGCCGGCGGCAAGCTCAACGACGTCGTGCTGGCGCTCGCCTCTGGCGTGGTCCGGCGCTACCTCCAGCAACACGGAATGCTGCCGGCGAAGTCCCTGACCGCCGCCGTGCCGATCTCGCTGCGCGAGGAGGGCAACACCGAGGCCAACAACCAGGTGTTCGGCATGATCTGTTCGATCGCAACCAACATCGACGATCCCAAGGCACGCCTGGAAGCCATTATCGCGCAATCGACCAAGTCCAAGGAGATGTCGCATCCGCTGCGGGCACTGATGCCGCAAATATCCAACATCTCGATGCTGGGCGCGCCGATCGTCGTACAGATCATGGCGCTGCTCTACAGCCGCTCCGATTTGTCGGATGTGCTGCCGCCGGCTGCGAACATCACGGTGTCCAACGTGCCGGGGCCGCGGCAGACGCTCTACGCCGCGGGAGCGGAGCTGTTGCACATCTTCCCGGTGTCGATCTCGACGCACGGGCAGGCGCTCAACATCACCGTGCAGAGCTATCGCGACCAGCTCGATTTCGGCTTCATTGTGGGCGCCAACATCATTCCGCACGTACAGGTGATGTGCGACATGCTGCCGGAAGAATTCGCCGCGCTGGAGGCGGCCTATGCGCCGCCGTCGGCCGACATCAGGGGCGCGGCGGAGTAGGAATGTGTCGATGATTGAAATGCCGCCGCTCAAGTTCGCGCAGACGAACGGAATCCGCATGGGCTACTACGAGGCCGGCCCGGCCGATGACAAGCCGCCGATCGTGCTGTGCCATGGCTGGCCTGAACTCGCATTTTCCTGGCGCCACCAGATCAAGGCGCTGAGCGAGGCCGGCATCCGCGTGATCGCGCCGGACCAGCGCGGCTACGGCGCGAGCGACCGGCCCGAACCGGTCGAGGACTACGACATGGAGCATTTGACCGGCGATCTCGTCGGTCTGCTCGATCATCTCGGGGTCGACAAAGCGATCTTCGTCGGCCACGACTGGGGCGGATTCGTCGTCTGGCAGATGCCGCTGCGGCATCCTTCGCGCGTCGCCGGTGTGGTCGGCGTCAACACGCCGCATTGGGACCGCGCGCCGATCGATCCGATCGCGCTGTTCCGCCAACGCTTCGGCGATCAGATGTATATCGTCCAGTTCCAAGATCCCGCGCGTGAGCCGGACAGGATCTTCGGGAGCCGCGTCGAGCAGACGTTCGACGCGTTCATGCGCAAGCCGCTGGCGCGGCCGGCGGCGAAACCGGAGGAGCCGCCGATCGCTGGTGTCGGCGCCTCGTCAAAGACCAATCTGGCGTTCCCGCAGATGATCGCGGCCTATGATGCAAAGCACGATCCCCGGATTCCGATCCTGTCGGCCGACGAGAAGAAGGTGTTCGTCGATACGTTTACGAAAACCGGCTTCACCGGCGGCATCAACTGGTATCGCAACTTCACCCGCAATTGGGAGCGTGCGAAAGGCTTGGACCATCACGTGCGCGTGCCGTCATTGATGATCATGGCCGAGAACGATGCCGTGCTGCCGCCGTCGGCGGCCGACGGCATGGAGACGCTGGTATCTGACCTGGAGAAATATCTGGTGAAGGACAGCGGCCATTGGACGCAGCAGGAGAAGCCGGAGGAGGTCAGCGCGAAGCTGATCGAATGGCGTAGAAGGCGGTTTGGCTAGCTGATCATTGCGAACTCGTCATTGCGAGGAGCGAAGCGACGAAGCAATCCAGGCTGCCTCCGCGGACATATTTCTGGATTGCTTCGCTTCGCTCGCAATGACGACATTGAAGCAGGGGGACTACATTTCGATGTCATCCAAGAATCGACTAGATCCGATCCCGCAGCCGCCGACCAAGCCGGTGGTCGGCAACATGCTGTCGCTGGATTCGGCCGCACCGGTGCAGCATTTGACCCGGCTTGCCAAGGAGCTGGGGCCGATCTTCTGGCTCGACATGATGGGTTCGCCGATCGTGGTCGTCTCAGGCCACGATCTCGTCGACGAGCTGTCGGACGAGAAGCGTTTCGACAAGACGGTGCGCGGCGCGCTGCGGCGGGTGCGCGCGGTCGGCGGCGACGGCCTGTTCACGGCCGATACCAGGGAGCCGAACTGGAGCAAGGCGCACAACATCCTGCTCCAGCCCTTCGGCAACCGCGCCATGCAGTCCTATCACCCGAGCATGGTCGACATTGCCGAGCAGCTCGTCGGCAAATGGGAACGGCTCAACGCCGACGACGAGATCGATGTCGTCCACGACATGACGGCATTGACGCTGGATACGATCGGGCTATGCGGCTTCGACTATCGCTTCAATTCGTTCTACCGGCGCGACTACCATCCTTTCGTCGAGTCGCTGGTGCGCTCGCTTGAAACCATCATGATGACGCGCGGCCTGCCGTTTGAGCAGCTCTGGATGCAGAAGCGGCGCAAGACCATGGCTGAAGACGTCGACTTCATGAACAAGATGGTCGACGAGATCATTGCGGAGCGCCGCAAGGGAGGCGAGGCGGCCGACGACAAGAAGGATATGCTTGCAGCGATGATGACGGGCGTCGATCGTTCGACCGGCGAGCAGCTCGACGACGTCAACATCCGCTATCAGATCAACACGTTCCTGATCGCCGGCCACGAGACCACCAGCGGCCTGTTGTCCTGCACGCTCTATGCGCTGCTCAAGCACCCCGACATTCTCAAGAAAGCCTATGACGAGGTCGATCGCGTCCTCGGTCCCAATGTCGACGTGCGTCCGACCTATCAACAGGTCACGCAGCTCACCTACATCACGCAGATCTTGAAGGAGGCGCTGCGGCTATGGCCGCCGGCGCCGGCCTATGGCATCTCGCCGCTGAACGACGAGACCATCGGCGGCGGCAAGTATAAGCTCAGGAAAGGCACGTTCACGACCATCCTGGTGACCGCGCTGCATCGTGATCCCTCGGTCTGGGGTCCGAACCCGGACGCGTTCGATCCGGAGAATTTCAGCCGGGAAGCGGAGGCCAAACGGCCGATCAATGCCTGGAAGCCGTTCGGCAACGGCCAGCGCGCCTGCATCGGCCGCGGCTTCGCCATGCACGAGGCTGCGCTCGCACTCGGCATGATCCTCCAGCGCTTCAAGCTGATCGACCACCAGCGTTACCAGATGCATCTGAAGGAAACGCTGACGATGAAGCCGGAAGGCTTCAAGATCAAGGTCCGTCCGCGCGCCGATCGCGAGCGCGGTGCCTATGGCGGACCTGTAGCGGTGTCGTCGGCGCCGCAGGCGCCGCGCCCACCCCCCCCCCCGCGCGGTCAAAAAATTCGCTTGGCCTTCCGGGGGGGGCCCCACCCCCCCAACCCGGAATCCGGAGATGAGTCCTCGGCTCCAGATTCCGGGGCGCCTTCGGCGCATCCCGGAATGACGGCTGTCCC